>JAJYBQ010000173.1 GCA_021778935.1 Pseudomonadota bacterium
CCCCAGTTCGCGATCGGCCCCAGCCGCGGCGACAAACCGTAGAACACCAGCAGCGCATCCATCGGCACGACGCGGGTCACGCCGTCCCCCCCCGTCACCTTGATTGCCGACAGGCGCTCGCCCTTCACCTCGTAATCGGTGATCTGGCCGACCAGGAATTGCATCTGCATCTGCTCGCACAGCTCGTGCATCTTCGCCACGCTCGCGGGCGCGGCACGGAACCCGTCCCGCCGGTGCACCAGGATCACGCTGCCAGCCTGGTTCGGGCCTTCCTGGACGAAGTTCAAGGCCCAATCCAGCGCCGAGTCGCCACCACCGGCGATGACGATGTCCTTGCCGGCGAATTCGGCCGGATTCCGGACCCGGTAGAACAACTGCTTGTCGACGAACTGCTCGATGTTCGGCAGACGCAGCGGGCGCGACTCGAAGGCGCCGACCCCCGCTGCGATGAACACCGTGCGCGCGATGAACCGATCGTTGCGCGAGGTTTCCACCAGAAACCGGCCGTCCTCCCGGCGCTCGACTTTGGTGACCGTACGTCCGAGGTGGAACTGCGCCCCGAAGGGCTCGATCTGCTTGAGCAGCGCGTCGGTCAGCTCGCGGCCGGTGCAGACCGGCACGGCAGGGATGTCGTAGATCGGCTTGTCGGGATAGAGTTCGACGCACTGCCCACCGACGTGGGCCAGCGAATCGATGACATGCGCCTTGATTTCCAGCAGCCCCAGTTCGAATACCTGAAACAGCCCGACCGGCCCGCTGCCGATGATGAGGGCATCCGTTTCGATCTCCTGTGCCGCTCCCTCCGCGGCGTGGCTTCCCGTAGGTTCCTGATGAGCTTTCATGACGTTCAGATGGAGTGGACCGGTCCGTGAACCGGGAGCGCGGCGCCGAAACCGGCAACCGGCGCGCAAGGGCTTGCGGACGACGCCCGCGAACCGCCGCGGCCGAGGCCTGATTGTACGGCGCCCCTTCCCGGCGGGGGCGGTTTTTCCGGAAACGGGCGAGCAGCAATCGTAATTCCGATATTCCGGTTTCTTTGAAGGCCCTATCATTGGCGGTTGGGTGCGGCACCCGCCCGCATCTCCGCGGAACCCGAAGAAAGGATTGCATCCATGTGCGGCATCGTTGGCGCCGTCGCGCAGCGCGACATCGTGCGCTTGTTGGTGGAAGGGCTACGCCGGCTCGAATACCGGGGCTATGACTCCTGCGGCCTGGCGGTGCAGACCGCGGAGGGCATCGAGCGCGTGCGCAGTGTCGCCCGGGTCTCCGAACTCGATGCCCGGACCGCCGGCCGAACCGCGCAGACCGGCATCGCCCACACCCGCTGGGCGACCCACGGCGCGCCCACCACGGACAACGCCCACCCGCATGTTTCCTGCGGTCCCGCCGGCACGGCGCGATCGGCGTCGCGGGTCGCCCTGGTCCATAACGGCATCATCGAGAATTACGAGGCGTTGCGCAGCGAACTGCGCGCTGCCGGCTACGAATTCACCAGCGAGACCGACACCGAGGTCATCGCCCATCTCATCGACTCCCTCTACGCCGGCGACCTGTTCGACGCCGTGCGCAACGCGGTGAAGCGGCTGCACGGCGCCTACGCGATCGCCGTCCTGCATGCGCAGGAACCCGGCCGCATCGTCGGCGCGCGCGCCGGCAGCCCGCTCGTCCTGGGCCTCGGGGCGCAGGAACACTTCCTGGCCTCGGATGCGCTGGCGCTGGCCGGCGCCACCGACCGCTTCGTCTATCTGCAGGACGGCGACGTGGTGGACCTGCGCGCCGAACGCGCCACCGTGTTTGACGCGGAAGGATCTCCGGTCCGCCGCCCTGAACACAAACTGGGCGCCGTGGCGAGCGCGGTCGAACTCGGCCCCTACCGGCACTACATGCAGAAGGAGATCTTCGAACAGCCCCAGGCGATCGCCGATACGCTCAACGAAATCCACGCCATCCTCCCGGCGCGCTTCGGCGAAATCGCCGAAGCGATCATGCCGCGCGTCGATCGCATCCTGATCCTCGCCTGCGGCACGAGCTACTACGCGGGCTGCGTCGCGCGGTACTGGATCGAGGCGATCGCCGGCATCCCGACGACGGTGGAAATCGCCAGCGAATACCGCTACCGCAAATCCGTACCGGACCCCGATGCGCTGGTCGTGGTCATCTCGCAATCCGGGGAAACCGCCGACACCCTCGCCGCGCTGCGGCACGCCCAGTCGCAAGGCATGAAGCACACCCTCGCGGTGTGCAACGTCGCGACGAGCGCGATGGTGCGCGAGACCGCGATGGTCTTCCCCACGCGCGCCGGCACCGAGATCGGCGTCGCATCCACCAAGGCGTTCACCACGCAGTTGGTGGGCCTGTACCTGCTCGCCAACGCGCTCGCCCAGGCCAAGGGTCGCCTGTCGCCGGACGCCGAGATGGATGTCGTCCGCAACCTGCGCCATCTCCCCGCCGCGGTGCAAAGCGTGCTCGCGCTCGAGCCGCAGGTCATCGCCTGGGCCGAGCGCTTCGCGCGCAAGGAAAACGCCCTCTTCCTCGGGCGCGGGCTGCACTACCCGATCGCGCTCGAAGGCGCACTCAAGCTCAAGGAAATCAGCTACATCCACGCCGAAGCCTATCCCGCCGGCGAACTCAAGCACGGTCCGCTCGCACTCGTCACCGAGGCAATGCCGGTGGTAACCGTCGCCCCCAACGACGCCCTGCTCGAAAAGCTCAAGAGCAACATGATGGAAGTGCGCGCACGCGGCGGCGAGCTCTACGTCTTTGCCGACGCCGACACGCGCATTCAGCCTGCCGCCGGCATGCACGTCATCCGCATGCCGGAGCATTACGGCGACCTATCGCCGATCCTCCACGTCGTGCCGCTGCAACTGCTGGCGTACCACACCGCGGTAGCCCGTGGCAGCGACGTCGACAAGCCGAGGAATCTCGCGAAGTCGGTGACCGTGGAGTAGTGCCGGGCGCACTTTGCGGTACCTATTTTCGACAAGGAAAGTCGCAAACGCGGCAATGTAGTCGTAAACGCACCCATAACGTCAGGTGGAGCCGTTTTGAGCCGCCTGGGACCCATGGCGGCTCACGGCGAGATCGGTCGCTTACCGAAAATTCGGCCCAGGATCTTCGGCCGGGCGTCGGATGCAGATCGCGGTCAGGACGCGTTCGCGCGAATCGGCCTACACTCGACGCGCAGTCCGTTCTTGCAACCCCAAACTCCTTACGAGAGGCACATCATGGCCAAGGGTCAGCAGCGCAGCAACAAGGAAGCGAAGAAGCCCAAGAAGGACAAATCACTGGCCAAGGCGGTCGCGCCGGCGGGAGCCGCGGTACGCCAGCCGGCGATGCCGGCCATTGCCGGACGCGGCAAAAAGGCCTAGGAGCAGCTGCCCGCGGGCGCATTCGCTTACACTTGGGCGGTAGAAAGTAGTCGAACCATTGTTTCGTTTCGCTCGGATTCCGGCGCGAACGCCCGGGCGTGCATTTCCCCCGACGATCGGGCGGAAACGGTGCGGTATAGGATAATTTCGCGTGGATCCCACCTCGATAGCGCCCCGTGGCGCGCTTTTTTCCGATCTCCACCTCGGCGAGCCGCTGTTGCGCGCCTTGCAGGACGTCGGGTACGAAGCCCCCTCCCCGATCCAGGCGGCAACCATTCCGCGCATGCTCGAAGGTCGCGATGTCCTGGGTCAGGCACAGACCGGAACGGGCAAGACCGCCGCCTTCGCATTGCCGATTCTGGCGCGCATCGACCTGGGGGCAGGTACTCCCCAGGCGCTGGTGCTGGCGCCGACACGGGAGCTTGCCATTCAGGTCGCCGAGGCGTTTCAACGGTATGCGACCCACATCGCCGGATTCCATGTCCTGCCGGTCTACGGCGGCCAAAGCTACGGCCCGCAGCTTTCCGCGCTCCGCCGCGGAGCCCATGTGGTGGTCGGTACTCCGGGACGGGTGATCGACCACCTGGAAAAGGGCTCTCTCGATCTGGCGAACCTGCGTACCCTGGTGCTCGACGAGGCCGACGAAATGTTGCGCATGGGCTTCATCGATGACGTCGAGCGCATCCTGCAACGCGCGCCTGCGCAACGGCAGAGCGCCTTGTTCTCGGCCACCATGCCGGCCGAAATCAAGCGTATCACCAAGGCCTATCTGCGTGACCCGGTCGAGGTCACGGTCGCGACGCACCGGAGCACCGCGGACAACATCCGCCAGCGCTATTGGCTCGTCAGCGGCATGCACAAGCTCGATGCCCTCACCCGGATCCTTGAGGCCGAGCCCTTCGATGGCATGATCATCTTCGTGCGCACCAAACTCGGCGCCGACGAATTGGCACAGAAGCTGCAGGCTCGTGGCTTTTCCGCCGCGGCGATCCACGGCGACCTGCAACAGCAGCAGCGGGAACGCACCATCGGGCAACTCAAGGATGGCAGCATCGACATCCTCGTGGCGACGGACGTCGCGGCACGCGGCCTGGACGTCGATCGCGTCAGCCATGTGATCAATTTCGACGTGCCTGTCGACCCGGAGAGTTATGTCCATCGCATCGGGCGCACGGGCCGCGCGGGGCGCAAGGGGGAGGCGATCCTCTTCATCAGCCCGCGCGAGCGGGGGCTGCTGCGGGCGTTCGAGCGCTCGACGCGGCAGCCGGTGTCCGCCCTGGAAATGCCGACCATCCAGGCGGTCAACGACGTGCGCATCGCCCGCTTCAAGGAGCAGATCGCCACGACGTTGGCGAGCGGCGAGTTGGAGGTCTTCACCTCGATCATCGAGGATTTCGAGCGCGAGAACGACGTTCCCGCCGTCGAAATCGCCGCCGCGCTTGCCAAGATGGTGCAACGCGGCGCGCCGCTGCTGCTGGCCAAGCCCGATCGCGACGCCGCGCCCGCCGAGGAGATGCCGCCCCGGGTCAGGCCGGGCAGATCTGCGCCGACGGCTACCGCAAAGCGGTCGCAGACCGACGCCCCGCCCCCGGGCGCCGCCGAGGGACTCGCCCGACGGAAGGAACACGATGGCGGTGCAGGCGTGTTCCGCGTGGAGGTCGGCAGCGTGCATGGGGTCAAGCCCGGCAATTTGGTCGGCGCGATTGCCAACGAAAGCGGGCTGGAAGCGCGCGATATCGGCCGCATCGAGATCTTCGACACGTACAGCCTCGTCGAACTGACCACGGCCATTCCGAAACGGATCCTGGACCACCTGCGGACGGTGCAGGTGGCCGGGCGTGCCTTGCATATCCGCGCCGGGGGCGAGATGCCGACACAGCGCAGCACCCGGAACAAGGCCCGCGAGGCGGCCGATCCGCGCAGGGCGCCCGTCCGGGCTGCACAACGGCCTCGCAGCAACACGAAAGCCAAACGGACCTAGCGTAGTAGTGCTGT
>JAJYBQ010000174.1 GCA_021778935.1 Pseudomonadota bacterium
AGCGAGTTGGACATGTTGCGCAGCATTGCCAAGCGGTGGCTGCTGGTGCGATTGAGTTTTCGCAGTCCGTGTCCGTGGCGCATGGGATTTCCTTCTCTTTTCTGTCAGTTGTTTACTTCTCGAGCCCGACCGGCGGCCAGTTCTCCAGCTTCATGCCGAGGGTGAGGCCACGCGTCGCGAGCACTTCCTTGATCTCGTTGAGCGACTTGCGGCCCAGGTTCGGGGTCTTGAGCAGCTCGTTCTCGGTACGTTGGATCAGGTCGCCGATGTAATAGATGTTTTCCGCCTTGAGGCAGTTCGCCGAGCGAACGGTCAGCTCCAGGTCGTCGACCGGGCGCAGCAGCATCGGGTCGACGTCGACCTTCGCACGCTGCGCGTGCGCCGGTTCGCCGACGCCTTCCAGCGCCGCGAAGACCGAAAGCTGCTCAACCAGAATGCGCGCGGATTGCCGAACCGTTTCCTCGGGCGCGATCGCGCCGTTGGTTTCGATCGTCATCACGAGCTTGTCCAGGTCGGTGCGCTGCTCGACCCGCGCGCTCTCGACGGTGTAGCTCACGCGGCGAACCGGCGAGAACGACGCGTCCAGAACGATCCGGCCGATGGTCGCGGAATGATCGTCGCGGAATGCCCGGACGTTCCCGGGAATATAGCCGCGGCCCTTTTCCACCTTGACCTGCATGGCAAGCTTGCCGGCCGCCGAGAGGTGCGCGATCACGTGGTCGGGGTTGATCACCTCGACGTCGTGGGGCAGTTCGATGTCGCCCGCCGTCACGATCCCTTCGCCTTCCTTGCGCAGGTTCAGCGTCACCTCGTCGCGGTTGTGCAGCTTGAACACGATACCCTTGAGGTTGAGCAGGATGTCGACGACGTCCTCGCGCACGCCGTCGATGGTCGAGTACTCATGTACGACGCCCTCGATCTGCACCTCGGTGGGCGCGTAGCCGACCATCGAGGACAGGATGATGCGCCGGAGCGCATTTCCCAGCGTATGGCCATACCCGCGCTCGAACGGCTCCATCGTCACGACGGCGGCGTTTGGCCCCATCGATTCGACTTCGATGGAGCGCGGCTTCAACAATCCTGTGGCATTCATGCTGACACAATCCCTTTCAATACCCTCGGCTCGTTACACCGATAAGGCTGGTGGATGGTCGCGGGATTCGCGATGCAGCGCCGGCTCCCGCATCACGCCGGCGCCGCCCCTGCATTACCGGGAATACAACTCGACGACCAGCGACTCGTTGATGTCCTGCGCGACGTCGCCGCGATCCGGAAGCGCCTTGAACTTGCCGGTCATCTTCTGCGCGTCGACTTCGACCCAGGACGGGAATCCGCTCTGGGCCGCGAGGCCGAGGGCATCCTGGATGCGCGTCTGCTTGCGGGCGCGTTCGCGGATCGTGATCTGATCCCCGGCGCGCAGCAGCATCGACGAGATGTTCGTCACCTTGCCGTTGACTTCGACCGCGCAGTGCGAGACCAGCTGGCGCGCCTCGGCGCGGGTCGAGCCGAAGCCCATGCGGTAGACGACGTTGTCCAGGCGCGACTCGAGCAGGGCGATCAGGTTCTCACCCGTGTTGCCCTTGCGGCGCTCGGCCTCGGCGAAATAGCGCCGGAACTGGCGCTCCAGTACGCCGTAGGTCCGCTTGACCTTCTGCTTCTCGCGAAGCTGCGTACCGTAGTCGGACAGTCGGGCGCCGGACGTTCGGCCGTGCTGGCCGGGTTTGCTGTCGGCCTTGCACTTGGTGTCGAGCGCACGACGTGCGCTCTTCAGAAACAGGTCGGTGCCTTCCCGCCGCGATAGCTTGAGTTTTGCTCCCGTGTAGCGAGCCATGTTCTCTTCCTGCTCAGCAAAGATCGCCGGCACATGCCGCAGCGATCAGGTTATCGGTTCCGTATTCCACCAGTCGGCTCCGCCTTCTCAGACGCGCCGGCGCTTGGGCGCGCGGCAGCCGTTGTGCGGAACGGGCGTGATGTCCTGGATGGACGTAATGCGAAACCCGCAAGCATTGAGCGCGCGAACCGAGGATTCGCGTCCGGGGCCCGGGCCCTTGATCCGCACCTCGAGGTTCTTCACGCCGCATTCGAGCGCCGCACGGCCGGCCGTCTCGGCGGCAACCTGCGCCGCGAACGGGGTCGACTTGCGCGAGCCCTTGAATCCCGCCCCGCCGCTGGTTGCCCAGGAAAGCGCATTGCCCTGGCGATCGGTGATCGTGATGATGGTGTTGTTGAAGGACGCGTGAACGTGCGCGATGCCCTCGGCGATGTTCTTCTTGACCTTCTTCCGCGCGCGCTGCGCGGCCTGCTGCTGGCTCGGATTACGCGTTGCCATGCTTAGGATCCTTTCTTGAGTGCGACGCCGGCCTTGCGCGGACCCTTGCGGGTACGGGCATTGGTACGGGTACGCTGGCCCCGCACCGGCAGGCCGCGGCGGTGCCGCATGCCGCGATAGCAGCCGAGGTCGATCAAGCGCTTGATCGAGAGTTGGATTTCGCGGCGGAGATCGCCCTCGACGGTGAAGCGGCCGACCGCCTCCCGGATACGTTCGACTTCCGCATCGGTCAGCTCCTTGACCTTGCGGTCATACGGAACTTTCACGGCATCCAGAATGGCGCGCGCCCGCGCGCGCCCGATGCCGTAGATCGCCGTCAGGCCGATCTCGGAATGCTGATGCGGGGGAATATTGATTCCGGCTATCCGTGCCATTGCTTAGTTCACTTTCTCAAAGTCCCGAAGGATTCCATTCTTAGCCCTGACGCTGCTTGTGGCGCGGGTCCGAGCAGATCACTCGCACCACGCGCTTGCGGCGGATCACCTTGCACTTGCGGCACATCTTCTTTACCGATGCCATGACTTTCATGTCGTACTCCTGTTCCCTCACCCCCGGCACGCCTCCCGAACGGGACGCTCCGGCGTGTTTATCTCGCCCGAAAGACGATCCTTGCCCGCGAGAGGTCATACGGCGTCAATTCCACCGTCACCTTGTCACCCGGAAGAATGCGTATGTAGTGCATTCGCATCTTGCCGGAAATGTGCCCCAGAACCACATGGTTGTTCTCGAGCTTCACGCGAAACGTCGCATTGGGGAGATTTTCGAGGATCTCCCCCTGCATCTGAATCACGTCGTCGCGCGCCATACCTTCACCGCATCAACCCGGGCGCACCACGGAAATTCGCCTTCTTGAGCAGCGAATCGTATTGGTGCGTCATCAAATACGCCTGTACCTGGGCCATGAAGTCCATCGTCACCACCACCACGATGAGCAGCGACGTGCCGCCGAAGTAGAACGGCACGCTCCAGCGCAGATACAGAAATTCCGGCACCAGGCACACCAGGGTGATGTAGATGGCTCCCGCCAGTGTGAGACGCAGCAGAATCTTGTCGATGAAACGGGCCGTCTGATCGCCGGGACGGATGCCGGGCACGAAGGCGCCGCTCTTCTTGAGGTTGTCCGCCTGCTCCTTCGTATTGAACACCAATGCGGTGTAAAAGAAGCAGAAAAACACGATCAACGACGCGTACAGGATCAGGTACAAGGGCTGGCCGTGCTGCAGGGTCGCAGCCAGGTCGCGAATCCAGCGCATTCCGTGCCCCGCCGAAAACCACCCCGCGATGGTCGCCGGGAACAACACGATCGACGACGCGAAGATCGGCGGGATCACCCCGGACATGTTGAGCTTCAGGGGCAGATAGGAGCTCTGGCCGCCGTAGACGCGGTTTCCGACCTGCCGCTTGGCGTAGTTGACGAGAATCCGCCGCTGGCCCCGCTCGACGAAGACCACGAATCCGGTCACGACCACGATCAGCGCGGCGATGGCAAAGAACGAGAGGTACCCGAGCGCGCCGCTGGAAACGAGTTCGAACAGGCGGCCGATCGCCCCCGGCAGCCCTGCCACGATCCCCGAAAAAATGATGATGGAAATGCCATTCCCCAGGCCGCGCTCGGTGATCTGCTCGCCCAGCCACATCAGGAACATGCTGCCGGTCACCAGCGATACCGTGCCGAGAAACCGGAACAGGAAGCCGGGAACGATGGCGAGATGCGGCAGCGATCCGATCGCGACGATCGCCATGTACGACTGCACCGCGGCAAGACCCACCGTGGCATAGCGCGTGTACTGCGTGATCTTGCGACGGCCCGACTCCCCTTCCTTGCGCAGCGCTTCGAGGGAAGGCATGACATAGGCAAGCATCTGCAGGATGATCGACGCCGAGATGTACGGCATGATCCCGATCGAGAAGATCGAGAACCGCGCCAGCGCGCCGCCCGAGAACATGTTCATCAGGCCGAGAATCCCGCCCTGCTGCGACTGGAAGGCACGCCGGAACTGATCGGGATCGATCAGCGGAACCGGGATGTGCGTGCCGATCCGGTACACGACGAGCGCGAGCAGGAGAAATACCAGCCGACGCTGTAGATCGGCATATTTCCCCCCGCTGACCGCTGCATTCCCGGGCCGGTTCACGAATCCGCCTTTCCCTGGTGCCGCCGTCAGGCCGCGCCGACCGGCTCGACCGAGCCGCCCGCCGCTTCGATGGCCGCGCGGGCGCCGGCGCTCACGCCAAGTCCGCGGACCTTCACCGCCCGGCTGATGGTTCCGGTGTTGACGATCCGCGCACCCTGCGCCAGAACCGACACGATGCCGGCGCTCTTCAGCGTGAGCAGGTCGACTTCCTCCGCATCCAGACCCTGGATGACGGTCAGACGGATGGTCTCGATGTACCGGCGATGCAGCGACGTGAAGCCGCGCTTGGGAAGCCGCCGGTGCAGCGGCATCTGACCGCCCTCGAAGCCGACCTTATGGAATCCGCCCGCACGGGACTTCTGACCCTTGTGACCGCGGCCCGCGGTCTTTCCCCAGCCGCTGCCGATGCCCCGCCCGACGCGATGCCGCACCTTCTTGGAGCCGGCCGCCGGTTTGATGGAATTCAAGCGCATGAGCGTTCCTCAACCCACCTTGATCAGGTAGGAAACCTTGTTGATCATGCCCCGAACCGCGGGCGTGTCTTCGAGCACGCGCGAGCTGTTCAGGCGCCCGAGACCAAGGCCGCGCACCGTGGCGCGGTGGTCCGTCTTGGTTCCGGCAACGCTGCGTACCAGCGTAACCTTGACCGTCTTGCCGTCCGCTTTTTCCGTCATCGCCGTCCTCAGCCCAGAATCTCTTCCACCGTCTTGCCGCGCTTGGCCGCAATTTCGGCAGGAGTACGCAACTTGTCGAGCGCCTTGAGGGTCGCCCGGACCATGTTGTACGGATTGGTCGAACCGTGCGCCTTCGCCACGACGTTGTGAACGCCCATCACGTCGAAGATCGCGCGCAGCGGGCCGCCCGCGATCACGCCGGTA
>JAJYBQ010000175.1 GCA_021778935.1 Pseudomonadota bacterium
TCGAAGCCGGGTTCGCGCCCGAAAAGATGATTGAAGCGGCGCGCGACTTCGCGCGTCATTTCGATATGGGGAATCTGATCCTCCCCCACCGGAACGAGGTTGGCGCGATAGATCAGGATATCGGCCTCCTGCATCAGCGGATAGCCGAGAAAACCATAGGTGGAAAGGTCGCGGTCGCGCAGCCGTTCCATCTGGTCCTTGTAGGTCGGGACCCGCTCCAGCCAGCCGAGCGGGGTCGACATGGCGAGCAGCAGGAACAATTCGGCATGGTCGGGAACCCGCGACTGGATGAACACGGTCGCCTTGGCGGGATCGACCCCGGCGGCGAACCAGTCGATCAGCATTTCCCAGACGCTCTCTTCGAGCACTTCCGGGGTGTCGTAGTGGGTGGTGAGCGCGTGCCAGTCGGCGGCAAAGAAAAAGCAGGGGCTCTCATCCTGCATGCGCACCCAGTTCTTGAGCGCGCCATGGTAGTGCCCGATGTGCAGGGCCCCGGTGGGACGCATTCCGGATAGGACTCGATCAGCAAACATCCCACCATTCTACGGGAACTACGGCAGGTGCCCGGGCCCGCTCAGCCCAATCCAAGCCGTCCCGGATCGCCCCGCCCTTCCCGCACCACTTGCGGTTCGTCTCCGGTGAGGTCGATGATGGTCGTCGGCTGCACGCCGCAATTCCCGGCGTCGAGCGCCAGCTCGATCTGTCCCCGCAGGCGCGCGGCGATCGCGTCGCCATCGTTGAGCGGCAGGTCATCTCCCGCCAGCTGCAGGGTCGTGCCGATCACCGGCTGGCCCAGTTCCTCCAGCAGATCGCGCATTACCGGATGATCCGGCACGCGGATGCCGATCGTCTTGCGCGACGGATGGGACAGGCGCCGCGGCACCTCGCGCGTTGCCTCCAGGATGAAGGTATAGGGGCCGGGAGTTGCCAGGCGCAACAGGCGGTAGGCGGCGTTGTCGACCTTCGCATAGGTTGCGATCTCGGAAAGATCACGACACAGCAGGCTCAAATGGTGGCGCTCATCGATGCCGCGCAGGCGCCGGATCCGGTCCACCGCCGCCTTGTCGTCGAGCTGGCAGATCAGCGCGTAGCAGGAATCGGTGGGTGCGGCCACGAGCCCGCCTTGCGCGAGCGTCTGCGCCGCGCTGCGAAGCAGGCGCCGCTGCGGATTCTGCGGGTGGACCGTAAAAAAATGTGTCACCCGGCTATCATAGACGGTATGGCTATTTACCGTCTCGGCGATCGGATTCCGCAGATCCACCCCACCGCGTACATCCATGAAAGCGCCGTCGTGATCGGCGACGTCGTCATCGGTGCCTACGCCAGCATCTGGCCCGGCGTGGTCCTGCGTGGCGACCGCGAACCGGTGGTGGTCGGCGAGGAAACCAACATCCAGGACGGCAGCGTCCTGCATACCGAAATGGGCTCGCCCGTCGTGCTGGGGAACCGCGTGACCGTCGGCCACATGGTGATGTTGCACGGCTGCACGGTCGGCGACGGTTCGCTCGTCGGGATTCAGGCGGTACTGCTCAACGACAGCGTCGTGGGCCGTCACTGCCTGGTCGGCGCAGCGGCCCTGCTTACGGAAGGCAAGCGCGTTCCGGACAACAGTCTGGTGATCGGTGCGCCGGGGCGGGTGCTGCGCGAATTGCGGCCCGAGGAGATCGCCGACCTCGAGGCGAGTGCGACGGCGTATGTGGAGTACGCGGAGATGTTCCGGGAGAAACTGCAGCGGATCGGGTAAGGGAGCGTCCGGAGATCAGCGACGGCCGATTCCCGGTTCGCCACCCTCACCCCCGCCCTCTCCCGCAAGCGGGAGAGGGCGCCGTTCCCGCTCCCCCCCCGGCGCGGGAAGCAGGTTGGGATGAGGGGGGGTGCTCCCGGCGCTCCCCGATTCCCGTTGCGCCGGCGATGCGAACTGAAAATAGACCTCCCCCGGCTTGATCATGTGCAGATCGTGGCGCGCGCGCTCCTCGATCGCTTCCGAACCCTCATGCAGGCTGGCGATCTCCGCCGACAGCGCCGCATTCCGCGCCCGCAAGTCGGCATTTTTCCGGTCCTGCCCCTGCAAGGTCCGCTGCAGCGCCCACACCCGCAACCAGCCGCCGTGTCCGAACCAGAGCGGCCATTGGATCGCGAGCGACAAAGCGGTAAGTACGATTGCGAGCCGCTTCATCGCACCGGCCATTACCCCCGCCTGCGATCAAACCAGTACGTTGTAAAACGCCGCCCGGCCGGGGAAGCGAGCAACCTCGCCCAGGTCCTCCTCGATCCGCAGCAGCTGGTTGTACTTCGCGACGCGGTCGGAACGCGACAGCGAGCCCGTCTTGATCTGGAGCGCGTTGGTGGCGACGGCGATATCGGCGATGGTCGAATCCTCGGTTTCTCCCGAGCGGTGGCTGACGACCGCGGTATAGCCCGCCGTCTTGGCCATTTCGATCGCGGCCATCGTCTCGGTCAGCGTGCCGATCTGATTGACCTTGATGAGGATCGAGTTGGCGATGCCGCGGCGAATGCCCTCGCGCAGGATCTTGGTGTTGGTAACGAAGATGTCGTCGCCCACCAACTGGATCTTGCCACCCAGTTTCTGCGTCAGGTGCTCCCATCCGTCCCAGTCATCTTCGGCCATGCCGTCCTCGACCGAGACGATCGGGTAGCGGTCGCACCACTCGCCCAGCACATCGGTGAACTGCTGCGCCGTGAGCGTCAGCCCTTCGGCGCCGAGGCGATAGCGACCATCGCGGTAGAACTCGGACGCGGCGCAATCGACCGCCAGCCCCACCTGGGTGCCTGCCTCGAAGCCCGCAGCGTCGATCGCCGCCAGGATGAGCCGGATCGCTTCCTCATGGCTCTTCACGCTGGGCGCGAATCCGCCTTCGTCGCCCACCGCCGTGCTCATGCCGCGATCGCCCAGGATCTTCTTGAGCGCATGGAACACCTCGGCCCCGTAGCGCAGCGCCTCGGAGAAGCTCGGCGCCCCCAGGGGCACGATCATGAATTCCTGCATGTCGAGATTATTGTTGGCGTGCGCGCCGCCGTTGACGATGTTCATCATCGGCACCGGCATGTGCATCGCGCCCACGCCCCCCAGATAACGGTAGAGCGGCAGACCCGACTCCTCGGCGGCGGCCTTGGCCACCGCCAGCGACACGGCCAGCATGGCATTGGCGCCCAGGCGTGACTTGTTTTCCGTTCCGTCGAGATCGATCAGAACGTGGTCCAGGAATGCCTGCTCCGACGCTTCCAGCCCCATCACCGCCTCGGAAATCTCGGTGTTGAGGTTCTCGACCGCGGTCTGCATGCCTTTTCCCTGGTAGCGCGATTTGTCGCCATCGCGCAGTTCGACCGCCTCGCGCGACCCCGTGGATGCGCCGCTGGGAACCGCCGCGCGGCCCATCACGCCGCTCTCCAGCAAAACATCGCACTCGACCGTGGGGTTGCCCCGGGAATCCAGGATCTCCCGTCCGACGATGTCTACGATGGAACTCATACGTACCTTTCTCTCTTTCTTCGTGAAATTCTCCCCCCGTCCCGGGAGGAGAAACAATCCGTTCGAAACGCTAGGAAAAATCGCTTTCCAGCAATGGCTGCGCCTTGACCGCCGCATCGATGCGCTGGAGGATCGCGAGCAGATCGCGCATCCGTGCGAGCGGCACCGCGTTGGGACCGTCGGACTTGGCGTTCTGCGGGTCCGGGTGCGTCTCCAGAAACACGCCCGCAACGCCGGCGGCGACCGCCGCGCGCGCAAGCACCGGAACGAACTCGCGCTGGCCCCCGCTGGCATGGCCCTTTCCGCCCGGCAACTGCACCGAATGCGTGGCGTCGAACACGACCGGACAGCCCGTGGAACGCAGGATCGCCAGGGAGCGCATGTCGCTCACGAGGTTGTTGTAACCAAACGAGGCGCCGCGCTCGCACACCAGGAAGCGGTCCTCGCTCAACCCGGCATCGCGCGCCGCCGCGCGGGCCTTGTCGGCAACGTTACTCATGTCCCCCGGCGCGAGGAACTGCCCCTTCTTGATATTCACCGGCCGGCCGCTGCGCGCGCAGGCCTGGATGAAATCGGTCTGCCGGCACAGGAACGCCGGCGTCTGGAGCACATCGACGACCGAGGCGGCCGCCTCGATTTCGCCTTCGGCATGGACATCGGTGATCACCGGCACGCCGATCTCGCTACGCACCTTGCCGAGAATCCGCAGGCCCTCTTCCATGCCGAGGCCCCGGAACGACGCGCCGGAACTGCGATTGGCCTTGTCGTAGCTCGCCTTGAAGATCCAGGGAATGCCCAGTTCGTCGCACACCGTCCGCAGGTGCGCGGCGATCCGCAGCGCCATGTCCTCCGACTCGACGACACAGGGGCCGGCGATCACGAAAAACGGCCGCGCGAGGCCGACCTCGAATCCGCAGAGTTTCATGCCGTCGCCACGTTCCGGTCGCCCGCGCGGTCGTCGGACCTCGCCCCGCCCTTACGCCGGTCCCGATACGCCGCCGCGGCCTGCACGAAGGCGGTGAACAGCGGGTGTCCGTTACGCGGGGTCGAGGTGAATTCGGGGTGGAATTGCACGCCGAGGAAGAACGGATGCGCGGGCAGCTCCATGATTTCCGGCAGATGTTCGGTTGGCGTGCGGGCGGAGATCCGCAGACCGTGTTCTTCCATCTGCGGAACATACCGGCTGTTGACCTCGTATCGGTGCCGGTGCCGCTCGTTGACCTCCGGACCGTAGATCCGATACGCGAGCGTCCCCGGCTCGACCGGGCAGCGCTGCGCGCCCAGGCGCATGGTTCCGCCCAGATCCGAGCGTTCGGTACGTTGCTCGACGCGGCCGGAACGGTCCATCCATTCGGTGATCAGACCCACGATCGGATGCACCGCGTCGGGTTCGAACTCGGTGCTGTTGGCGCCCGCCAGCCCGCAGACGTTGCGGGCGAACTCGATTGTCGCCAACTGCATGCCGAAACAGATGCCGAGATAGGGAACGCCCTGCTCGCGCGCGTGGCGGATCGCCTGGATCTTGCCTTCGGCACCGCGGCGCCCGAAACCGCCGGGGACGAGAATCGCATCGAGGTGCGACAGATCGGGCAGCCCCTGTTGTTCGATCAGTTCGGAATCGACGTATTCGATCCGCACGCGGGTGCGGGTGTGGATGCCGGCATGGATCAGCGCCTCGTTGAGCGACTTGTACGAATCGGAAAGCTCAACGTACTTGCCGATCATGCCGATACGCACCTCGCCTTCCGGATGCTCGAGCGCGTCGACCATGCGCGACCAGGACGCGAGGTCCGCGGGCGGAGCGACCAGCCCGAGGCGGAAGCAGACG
>JAJYBQ010000176.1 GCA_021778935.1 Pseudomonadota bacterium
TGTATTACGCGTACCTGGACGCCGAGCAATATGCGCGCGCCGAACGCCTTCTTGCCCACGTCCGCAAGATCACGCCGACATGGATCGGTCCGCAGGGCCAGGATGTGAATCCGGAACGTCCCGACGTCGAGCGCATCTGGGCCATGGATCCGGCATATCGCAATCGGGAACCGATCGCCTACCAGCGAATGCGCACCTTGACCGACCGTGCGCCCGCCAGCGGAAATCTTTTGAATCAGCAGGCAACCTTGGAGCGCCGGCGCGGATGGCCGCAACAGGCGCAGCACACCGCGCAGGTTGCTCAGGTATATGACCCGGGCAACAAGGACACCCAACTCAACCTCGCGAACGATGACCGGGATCTGGGCCGGTATGCCATTTGGGGCGCGGCGATCACGTCGCTTTCTCAGGATTTCCCGGACGACACGTCGATCCAGAAGAGCATGGCGCAGTGGACTGACCGGAGCGAACCATCGATCACGTCGGACTACCTGATCGGCAACGCCAATGGCGGATCCTCCTTGGTCGCTTCCCGTGAGGAGGATCTGCATACCCGCTTGAATTCCCCATGGTCGAACTCCGGCTGGCGGGCGTTTGCCGACCAGAATTACATCTGGGCGCAATATCCCGGGGCCGTCGCGTCCTTCAATCGCGCGGGGGTTGGTGTGCAATGGGCCGGCGATCGCCGGCAGGCATCCTTGATGGCAAGCCAGGATCAGCTTACGGGCCATCATCCCGGCATCGACGCCGACTGGTCGCAATGGGTCAACGACCAGTGGGAATATTCGGTCAGCGGCAGCACCTACTCGATGGATATGCCGGTTCTCGCCAAGACGGCCGGCGACTCCGGGAAATCCGTTTCCGCGCGTCTCGACTGGCGGCAGAGCGAATCCCGGTCCGCCTATGCAAGTGCGACCGTCGTGGCGATCAGCGACGGCAACCGGCAGGTCGATACCGCGGTTGGCATGACGCAGCGCATCTATGGCAGCGCGCACGCGATCACCACCGCGGGTTTCGATCTTGCCACGGAGAACAACAGCCGGCAGGACAGCGTGTATTTCGATCCGACGTTTTTCGATAGCGCGGAGATCCGCCTGGAACATCAGTGGATCACGTGGCGGCGATATGAGCGCTCGTTCACCCAGGACTTTCGGGTCCTGGCAGGAAGCACCTGGGAGGCCGGCTTTGGCGCGGCACCGACCTATGACCTGCGCTACGAGCATCAGTGGCAACTCAGCCGCACATGGGGCCTGCATTACGGCGTGGGCGTGAATAGCACGGTGTACGAGGGGGGGCGACAGCGCCTCCTTTACGGCCTGCTCGGTTTCGGGGGAGTGTTCTGATCATGGATCGGCGGGTCTTTCTTCGGTCGCTTCTGGCGTCCGGCACGGCGTCGGTGCCGTCGTGGGCGATCGCCGGGCCCGGCCCGCTGCGGCAGATCGACATTCAGGCCGGATCGGCCGTCCCGGTGCGGATTCCGCGGGGAGGGTTCATCGCACTGTGCATGCACGATGTGCGCGATGACGTCTTGGACGGGCGGGACAAGGACCCGTATGCCATGAACACGCGACAAGTCGTCGCGATCTTCGATTGGATGCGAGAGAACCAATGGTCTGCCATTTCGGTGCAACAGGTGCTGAAAGCGCGATCCGGCGGTCGCCCCCTGCCGGATAACGCCGTGTTGCTGTCCTGGGACGACGGGCTCGAGAGCATGTACTCGAAGGTGTTCCCGCTTCTGCGGGCGTATCGGTATCCGGCGATGTTCGCCCTTGAAACCGGGTGGCTGACGACGGTGTGGCGGGGGGAAACTGCGGCGTACGAGGACGAAGGCGCGGCGCAGGCCGTCCAGCCTGCGGGGGCGCCGGCTCGGGCGTCACCGCGGTCTGCCGACCGGGGTGGCCGGTTCGACGAGGTCATGTACGGCCGCCGCGCCCTGGGTGCCCGGGATTTCGTTTCCCGGCAACAGATCCGCGAAATGCATGCGTCGGGGTTGATCGAATTCGCATGCCATACCAACGACCTGCATCGCGGGATCCTGTCGAATCCCCAAGGTAACGTCGAGCCGGCGGCGATGGTCCGGCAGTATCTGGCGGGGGAGCGCCGCTACGAGACGGATGCCGAGTTCCACGCCCGGATCTCGCAGGATCTGGAGGTTTCCAGTGCGGTGATCGAACGTGAAGTCGGGGTGCGGCCGCGCGCGATCGTCTGGCCATATGGTGCGGTGACGCGGGAGGTCGAGGACCTTGCGCGCAAGGTCGGTCTGCCGCTGTCCTTTGGACTGGGTGATGGCAGGTTGAACATGCCGGGGCGCTCACCCATGTCCTTCGAACGCCTGTTGCTGGAAAACAATCCATCGCCGGTCGAGGTCGAATCCGACGTGGCCGATGGAATCTGGCCGGCGCCGCCGATCGAGCGCGCGATCCAGGTCGACATGGACTATCTCTACGACCCCGATCCGGAGGTGACCAACCGAAATCTTGGCAAGCTGCTGGATCGCGTGAAGGCAATGCAGGTTCGTACGGTCTACCTGCAGGCTTTTGCCGATCCGGACGGGACCGGGACGCCTTCCGCGCTCTACTTCCCGAACCGTGTCCTGCCGATGCGCGCCGATCTCTTCAATCGCGTCACATGGCAACTGCGCACCCGTGCCGGCGTTCGGGTCCACGCGTGGCTGCCGATGCTCGCATATCGGCTTCCCGATCCCGATCTCCAGGCACGCCTGTCCGTGAAGGTCCGGGACCCCCGGAGTGGGCACCTTCGGCCTGCGCAGCGTGATTACCTGCGCCTGAGCCCGTTCCTGCCGGAAACGGCCCGGATCGTCGGCGACATCTACGCGGACCTCGGAAAGCAGTGCCCGGGGGTCACCGGCCTGCTGATCCACGACGACGCATATCTCGCCGAGGACGAAGATGCGACCGCCGGCACCGCCGATGCGCGGTGGCCCGGAACCGATCGGCCGATCGGGTTTCGTCTTACCCCGCGGCAAAAGACCCGGGCGTTGATCGATTTCGGGGATGTGGTCACCGCGCGACTGCGGTACCACATCGATCTCAGCAACGAATTTGCGGTGGCCCGGAACTGCTATGCCCGCGTCGTGCTCGATCCCGCGGCCGAAGCGCGCTTTGCGCAGGCGCTGGAGCCGTTTGTCGCGCATTACGACCAGGTCGCGTTGATGGCGATGCCGTATCTCGACGGTACCCGGGAGGCCCCGGAGCAGTGGTTGAAGACGCTGGCTCGGGTCGTCGGCGACGTGCCCGGTGCACTGCGCAAGGTGGTGTTCGAACTCCAGGCGAAAAATTGGGTGACGAACCAGTGGATCGACGGCAGGATCCTGCGATCCTGGATGCATGAGTTGCTGCGCTTGGGCGTGGTGAATCTCGCTTATTACCCGGACGACTTCCTGCGCAATCGGCCGGATTTTCGAACGACCTTCGAGGGGTTCAGCCTCAACGAGTTTCCGTACTATCCGATGCGTCCATAGATGGTTTCGCCGCCGCCTTTTCCAACCGGTTGGATTGCCGGGATGCTCGCGCTGTCGCCGCGGGACATCCTGTTCGGGTACGCCTTTTTCTACCCGTTGCTGATGGCCTGGATGTGGATGATCGGCGGACTGTGGTACTTCGTACGATGGGAATTTCCGCATCGGGGCGGCCCCGAATATCCACCGGAGTTGCAACCTGCGCCGCCGGCCAGCATCCTGATTCCTTGTTTCAACGAAGAGCAGAACGTCCGGGGTACGGTCGCCTATGCGTTGGCAACCGAGTATCCGGAGTTCGAGGTCATCGCCATCAACGATGGATCGAGGGATGCGACCGGACAGATCCTTGACGAACTCTCGGCCATACACCCGCGCTTGCGTGTGGTCCACCTCAGCGCCAACCAGGGCAAGGCGCTGGCGCTGCGGGCCGGCGCGATCTCCGCTCGGCACGAATTTCTCATCTGCATCGATGGCGACGCCTTGCTGCACCCCCGGTCGGTGGCATGGATGATGACGCATTTTGCATCGGGGGGGCGTGTGGGCGCGGTGACCGGGAATCCGCGCATCCTCAATCGATCGACCCTGCTGGGGAAACTGCAGGTCGGCGAGTTCTCGTCGATCATTGGCCTGCTGAAGCGGGCCCAGCGCGTATACGGCCGGATCTTCACGGTTTCGGGCGTCATCGCGGGGTACCGCCGGACGGCGCTCCATCGGGTCGGTTACTGGGCCGAGGACATGAGTACCGAGGATATCGATATTTCCTGGCGGTTGCAGATGGACTATTGGGATGTCCGGTACGAGCCGGAGTCACTCTGTTACATCTACATGCCGGAGACGTTTCGGGGGTTATGGCGGCAGCGTATGCGTTGGGCCCGCGGCGGTGTGGAGGTGCTCCGCAAGCACGGATGGAAAGTCTTCTCCTGGCGGCGGCGGCGGTTCTGGCTGGTTGCGCTGGAGTATGCCGCGTCGGTGGTCTGGTCGTATGTCATCACGCTCGTCATCATGCTGTACCTCGTCGGGCTCGTCGTGTCGGTACCGCCGCCGTGGCGCGTTGCGACGCTGCTGCCGCAGTGGAACGGCGTCATGCTCGGCCTTACGGCAATGGCCCAATTCGGTGTCAGTCTGTTGATCGATCGCCGCTACGAGGAAAAGAGACACTTTCTGCGGAATTACTTCTGGATCATCTGGTATCCGATGGCATTTTGGCTGCTGACGACGATGACGACCGTTGTGGCGGTTCCGCAGATTTTGCTGCGGCGGCGACCGGCCCGCGCGCGCTGGATCAGCCCGGATCGGGGGGTCGGACGGCTGGGCGTGCAGAGCCCCGAGGAGCCGGGATGACCGAGCCGCCGCGTCCGCGGATTCCGGAAATCGTGCATCGGCCGGATTTGGTCGGCGTGACCAGCAAGGGGCTGTTCGCCGCCTTGGGGGCCGCGGGATGGGCCATCTGGCTGCATATGCTGTCGCCGCTGGCGGCGGCGCTGGCATGGTGGTTCGGGTACCGTCGGTTCGAAGCCTATGTGTTCGCCGATGCCGTGCGCACCGGGCAGACCTTGCGGATCTATGGGATGGTGGTGGGTGCGGCTGGCAGTGTTTTCATTTTCTGGAGTCTCTATAACTGGATGCGGTTTCGCGGCCGTGACCGCCGCCGCGCGCCGGCATCGGTGCCCCCCGGGGAAATCGGTCGTGCGTTTTCAATTTCGGAGGAGACCGTGCTGGCGGCGCAGCGCGGCAAGGTTGTGATCTTCGACTTCGATGAGGAT
>JAJYBQ010000010.1 GCA_021778935.1 Pseudomonadota bacterium
TCAATCGCACCAGCAGCCACCGCTTGGCAATGCTGCGCAACATGTCCAACTCGCTGTTGCGTCACGAGGCCATCAAGACGACGCTTCCCAAGGCCAAGGAGTTGCGTCGCGTCGTCGAGCCGCTGATCACGCTTGCGAAGGAACCGACGGTGGCCAACCGCCGCCTGGCGTTCGACCGCCTGCGCGACCGCGAAATGGTCGTGAAGCTGTTCGGGGAACTTGGCCCTCGGTACAAGACCCGGCCCGGCGGCTATCTTCGCATTCTCAAGTTCGGCTTCCGCAACGGTGACAATGCCCCGATGGCGTACGTCGAGCTGGTCGACCGGCCCGCTCCGGTGGAGGCGGTAGAAGGCGCTTCGCAGCAGTAACGTCACGCGCCCGCTCCCGCATCGCGGGGCGGGCGGTGCGGCTCTCTCGGGGGAGCGCGGACGCGCTGCCCGCCTCCCCTCGCCGCCACTCCTGACGAAGGCTGCATGCGCGGCCGGGGGGCGGGTGCAACCCGCGTCACGGGTTTGTAATCGGGCCGCCATATAGTCCCGCCCGATGCAAGGGCGCAGCGGCCATTCCCCACTCGACGAGCAGCGATCCGACGGCGAACAACGCCGCTATCGCGCAATCTTTCTCTCGGACATTCACCTTGGGACCCCGGGGTGCAAGGCCGAGCATCTGCTCGACTTCCTGCGCCATAACGAGTCGGACCGTATTTACCTGGTCGGGGACATCATTGATGGATGGGCGCTGCGGTCGCGGTTCCATTGGCCGCAGGCCCATAACGACGTCGTGCAGAAGATCCTGCGCAAGGCCCGGAAGGGAACCTCCGTCGTCTACATCCCCGGCAACCACGACGAGGTCGCCCGCCAGTTCTGCGGCTTGAAGTTCGGCGAGGTTTCGATCTGCGCCGAGGCGGAGCACCGCCTTCTCGACGGCCGGACGCTTTGGGTAACGCACGGCGATGTTGCCGATGGCGTGATCCGCCACGCAAAGTGGTTGGCGCACCTGGGAGACGCGCTGTACGACTGGCTGTTGTGGGCCAATCGCCACGTCAACAACCTTCGGGCGCGCTTGGGGTTTGGATACTGGTCGCTATCGCAGTTCCTGAAACACAAGGTCAAGAACGCGGTGAGCTTCATCAGCGACTTCGAGCACGTCTTGATTCGCGAAGCGCGCAAGCGGGGCTACGACGGCGTGGTCTGCGGCCATATCCACCACGCCCAGATTCGTGATGTGGACGGTGCGCTCTACATCAACGACGGCGACTGGGTGGAGAGTCTGACTGCGTTCGTGGAGACCCTGGACGGGCGCCTGCAGATCGTCGAGTGGAAGGAGATCCTCGTGCCCAATCCGCCCTCTCCCCACTGGAGTCGTGACGATGAACAGGGGGACGAGCAAATGCCCACAGGGTTGGTGGAGGGGTGAGATCGATGAAGTTCGTGACGGTGACCGACGCGTGGCATCCCCAGGTCAATGGCGTGGTGCGAACGATCGAAGCGACGAACCGGGAGTTGGTTCGGGTGGGGCACGTTGCGGAGGTGATCGCGCCCTCCGACTTTCTCACCTTGCCCTGCCCGGGATATCCCGAAATTCGCCTTGCCGTATTCCCGTATCGAACCTTGTCGCGACTACTCCGGCGTGCTGCCCCGGACGCAGTGCATATCGCCACCGAGGGCCCGCTCGGCGTCGCGGCGCGCCGGGTTTGCCTACGCCATAAGATTGCCTTCACGACCGCATACCACACCCGGTTTCCGCAATACCTGAAGGCGATGTACGGCACCCCGGAGCACTGGGTGTACCGCTTTCTCCGCTGGTTCCACGGACCGGCCGACCATCTCCTGACGCCAACCCCGCACGTCGAACGGGAACTGGCCGCTTGGGGCCTGACCAACGTCGCGCGTTGGACGCGGGGGGTAGACCTCGACGTGTTCCATCCGTCGGACGTCCCGCACCCCGGCGTGCAGGGCTTGCCGGGTCCGCTGTTTCTATATGTCGGACGGGTTTCCGTGGAAAAGAACATTGACGCGTTTCTGGAGCTCGACCTCCCGGGGACGCGGATCGTTGCCGGGGTAGGGCCGGAGCTCGATCTGCTCAAGCGTCGTTACCCCGATGTCTGTTTCCTCGGCGTACTTTCGCGCGAGGATTTGGCGCAGCTCTACGCCAGCGTGGACGTCTTCGTATTTCCGAGCCGAACCGATACCTTTGGTTTGGTCATGCTCGAAGCCCTGGCCTGCGGTACGCCGGTTGCCGCGTATCCGGTGCAGGGCCCGCTCGATGTCGTGGGCGGGTCGAACGTTGCGGTGCTGGATGAAGACTTGCGGAAGGCGGCGTTGGCGGCGTTGCGGATCGAGCGCGGGGCGTGCCGAACCTACGCGGAACGGTTCTCCTGGCGCGCAGCGACCGAGCAGTTCATTGTGTTGCACGAACCAAAGATCCGCTCCGACTGAGTCGCGCGCGGAGCCGAAAAAAGCGGAACGGGCTACCGGCCGCTTTCCCGTAGCCAGCGCGCAGCCTGCAGGGCGAAATAGGTGAGAACTCCGTCCGCGCCTGCGCGCTTGAATCCCAGCAGCGACTCGAGCACAACGGCCCGCTCATCGAGCCAGCCGTTCCCGGCCGCAGCCTTGAGCATGGCGTATTCGCCGCTCACTTGGTAGGCGAAGGTTGGAACGCCGAAGGTGTCCTTGACACGCCGCACGACGTCCAGATAGGGCATGCCGGGCTTGACCATAACCATGTCCGCGCCCTCCTGCAGGTCGAGCGCGACCTCCCGCAGCGCTTCGTCGCCGTTTCCCGGATCCATCTGGTAGACGGCCTTGTTGGACTTGCCGAGGTTGGTGCTCGACCCTACGGCATCGCGAAACGGCCCGTAGAACGCGCTGGCATATTTCGCGGCGTAGGCCATGATGCGCGTATGAATGCACCCGGCATCCTCGAGCACCGAGCGGATCACCCCGACCCGCCCGTCCATCATGTCGCTCGGTGCCACGATGTCCGCGCCTGCCCGAGCATGCACCAGCGCCTGCCCCTTGAGCATTTCGACGGTCTCATCGTTGAGGACATAGCCGCCATCATCGATCAGCCCATCCTGTCCGTGGGTGGTGTAGGGATCGAGGGCCACGTCGGTCAGGATGCCGAGTTCCGGGAACCGGTCCTTCAGGGACCGTACCGCGCGGGGCACCAGGCCGTCCGGGTTGAGCGCCTCGCGCCCGTCGGGCGTCTTCTGCTCGGGGCCAATCACGGGGAAGAGCGCCAGAACCGGAACCCCCCAACGCAGGCACTCTTCGGCCGCAGCGAACAGCGGCGAAAAGCCTAGTCGTTCCACCCCCGGCATGGAGGCAACCGCCTCGGTGCGGTCCGGGTGGTCGTGCACGAAAACAGGATAGATGAAGTCATCCGGATGTACGCGGTTTTCGCGCATCATGCGTCGGGAAAAGTCATCGCGCCGCATACGGCGCATGCGTACGGTGGGGAAGTTGCCGAGTCCGACAGAAGCGTTTCTCATTCCTGGTCTCCGGGTTCCGTCTCATCGAAGCTGCCCAGCATCTGCGCGGCGGTTTCGCGCAATTCGTCGAGCCCCATCCGGTCGAGCGCGGAAAACAATTGTACGGACACCGACAGCGGCAACTCCTCGGCGCGATGTTCGGCCTGACCCAGGACGGCTCGCCGTTGCATCGTACCGATCTGGTCGGCTTTGGTGAGCAGCATATGCAGCCGGAACTGCTCGAGGTCGTCCCGGCCACAGACCCACGCGATCAGCGCCTCATCGGCCGGCAGGAGCGGCCGGCGCGCATCCATGACCAGTACCACACCTCGCAACATCCGCCGGGCGTGCAGGTAGCCCCCGACAAGCCCGTCCCAGCGCGCCCGGGTGCCTTCATCGGTCTTGGCGAATCCATATCCCGGAAGATCGACCAGGTACGCGCATGGCTTGCGCTGTGCAATGGGCGCATCGTCGAGTACGGAAAAGAAATTGAGCATTTGGGTTCGCCCGGGCGTCTTGGACGCGAAAGCGAGGCGGCGTTGCTGGGTCAGGATGTTGATCGCCGAGGACTTGCCGGCGTTGGAGCGTCCGACGAATGCCAATTCGGGCAGCATCGCGAGCGGCGCGGACGAAAGTCCGGGCAGCTCCGCTACTGACGTCGCGAATGCGGCAGTTTCAAAGCGAGGAGAATTGTTCACAGGGGTATGGATGAATACTACTTTTCGGTAACGGCGCAAGCCACCGCAACCTCGTTAATATGGCAGCCAGAGTGCGGAGTTTGCCGCAAACCGCGAGGGCGCATCGATGAAATCCATGAAATTCCGAAAAATCCCGGCGAACGCACGCGCGACGGTCCGCGCGACGGTTCCAGGCCTTCTGTTTGCAGTGGGGGCCGCAATCGCCCCCGCGGCGATCGCCGCGAGCGGCGCAGCGAACCCCGCTGCCGATCCGCAGGCCGGAAAACAACTCGTGGACCAGGTCTGTAGCGGCTGCCACGGACCGGACGGCAATTCGACCGTGCCGAACATACCCAAGATTGCGGGCCAGCACCGCGACTATCTCGTCAAGCAACTGGTCGACTTCGCCAAGCCGCCGGAAGACCAGAGCTCTCGCAGCAACGCCATTATGAGCGGAATCGCCTCTTCGCTCACGCCGACGGATCGGCGCAACGTCGCCGCGTGGTTGTCCGGGCAGAAAATGAGTCCCGGCGCGCCGACTACCGACAAGGCCGAGTGGGAGATCGGACAGCGCCTTTTCCGCGCCGGGAGTCCCACCGAGGCTGTGCCGGCCTGCGCCGGGTGCCACGGGCCGGGAGGCGACGGCCTGCCAGCCCGGTACCCGAGACTTGGCGGGCAGAATGCCGACTACCTCGATGCACAGCTGCGCGCGTTCCGGGATGGAACCCGCCATAACAACGAAGCGATGCAGCAGATCGCGTTCCGCTTGTCGGGTCCCAATATCAAGGCGCTGGTGACCTATATTTCCAGCCTCCCGTCGCAGTAGCCTTCGGAACGCATCGCGGGCTGGCTTTGCGGCCCCGAAATTCCGGCAGCGTACTTTCGCGAGGAGATCATGCCGCAGCTTTTTGCACCGATCCGTCTGCGCTCCATCTCGGTACCCAACCGCATCGGCATGTCTCCCATGTGCCAGTATTCCGCGGACGATGGGCTGGCCCAGGATTGGCACTTTGCGCACTACGGCGCCCGGGCGGTGGGCGGCGTGGGCCTCGTCGTATTTGAAGCGACCGCCGTTGCTCCGGAAGGACGCATCAGTCCCGCCGATCTCGGCCTGTGGGAAGAGCGACAGATCGGCCCGCTTGCCGACATCGTGCGCTTCGTTCGCACGCAAGGCGCCGTGCCGGCCATTCAACTCGCGCACGCCGGGCGCAAAGGAAGCATCGGGCGTGGCTGGGAGGCGCAGCGCGCGTTGCTGCCGTCGGAGGGTGGATGGCCGGTGGTTGCTCCGTCCGAAATTCCATTCAGTGATGCGTACGCGATGCCGCAGGCGCTCGATTGCACGGACATCCGGCGCGTGATCGAGCAGTTTGCCGCCGCGGCGGGCCGCGGGCGGGAAGCCGGGTTCCAGGCGGTCGAGGTGCACGCCGCGCACGGGTACTTGTTGCACCAGTTTCTTTCGCCGCTTTCGAACCGGCGTGAAGATGAGTATGGCGGTTCGTTCGACAACCGCGTGCGCCTGCTTTGCCAAGTCGTCACGGCGGTGCGGGGTGTATGGCCTTCGGATCTTCCGGTTCTGGTTCGTCTTTCGGCAACGGATTGGGCCGAGGCCGGGTGGTCGCCGGACGACACCGTTGCGCTCTCCCGAAAACTCAAGGACCTCGGCGTCGACCTGATCGACGTTTCCTCGGCCGGGTTGCTGCCATCGGTTTCCGTTCCTGCGGGACCGGGTTACCAGACGGAATTCGCGGCGCGCGTGCGCCGCGAGGCGGGCATTGCCGTCGCCGCCGTCGGGGCAATCACGGCGCCCGCACAGGCTGATCACATCATTCGCACGGGACAGGCCGACATGACGTTCCTGGGCCGTGAACTACTGCGCGACCCGCACTGGCCGTTGTCGGCGGCGCGGGCGCTGGGCGTTGCGGCGCCATGGCCAAACGCGTATCTGCGCGCAGCACCAGCCGGCGCGACCGCGCGATAGACCGGCCGACCGCGTGGCCGATGCCCCGGCCACCCCCGCCCGGTGAACCGCCGGACGGCTCGCCGGGAGCTACTTCACGGCCCGGTTATCGACCCACTCGATCCAGCGATCGATGACGCCGAGGCGTAACAGCACGAAGAACAAGATGATGCCGACGACGAAGCCGCCCAAGGTAGCCTGCGGAATACCCATTGCGAAATCCTCCTGGGGAACTGCGATAGCCGGCGCACCCCGATTCCGACCGAAAGGCTATTTCGTTCCGTGGGGGAACGATTTGGGTTGGATCAAACGATCGTGAGCCACGTCCGCTCTTCGGCCTGCTCGCGACGTTTCTCCGGAGCATTTCTTGTCGCGAGACAGTGGGCGATCAGGTTGGTGGCATCGATTCGAGGGCGATCAGGTCGCTGATCGTTTCGCGCCTGCGTACGAGATGCATTTGCGTCCCATCGACGAGCACCTCTGCGGGTCGCCCACGGCTGTTGTAATTGCTTGCCATGCTCATTCCGTATGCGCCTGCCGAAAGGACGGCGAGCAGGTCTCCCTCTTCGATGCACAACGCCCGATCGCGCGCGAGCCAATCGCCGCTTTCGCACACGGGCCCGACGACGTCGAACTGCTGCGGTACGCCGGGCCGCGGACATACTGCACGCACATCCATCCACGCGTCGTACAACGTGGGGCGGATGAGGTCGTTCATGGCCGCATCGACGATCGCAAAGCTTTTTTCCGCTCCCGGTTTGCAGTGCAGGACCCGGGTGAGCAGGACGCCCGCGTTGCCGACGATGGACCGGCCGGGTTCGAGCAGGAAAAATTTGTCGCCGTGGCCGCGACGGTCGGCGCAGGACAGGATGGCCGCCACCCAGGATTCGATCTCCGGCGGATCCTCGTCCCGGTAGGCGATGCCCAGGCCACCACCGAAATCCAGGTGCGGAATCGGGATTCCCTCGTGCTCGATCTGATCGACGAGGTCGAATACGCGGTTCGCCGCATCGAGCATCGGCGCGATCGAGGTGAGCTGCGAACCGATATGACAGTCCACGCCGACGATCTCCAGTCCCGCCATGCGAGCCGCACGCCGGTAGAGCGCGGGCGCATCGGCGATCGGAATGCCGAACTTGTTGGATTTCAATCCGGTGGCGATGTAGGGATGCGTCTGCGGGTCGACGTCGGGGTTGACGCGCAGCGACACCGGCGCACGGCGCCCCAGGCGCTGCGCGATCGCGTCGACCAGGTGCAACTCCGCCTCCGACTCGACGTTGAAACACGCAATTCCTGCGGCCAGCGCACCCGCGATCTCTTCCGCGCTTTTCCCGACGCCGGAAAACACGACGTGCGATGCCGGCGCGCCGGCGGCAAGCACGCGAGCGAGTTCGCCGCCCGAAACGATGTCGAAACCCGCGCCCCCAAGCGCAAGGAGGCGGAGGATCCCGAGATTGGAGTTCGCCTTCACGGCGTAGCACACGAGGCCCCGTCGTCCTGCGAGGGCAGCGGCGTACCGCCGGAATGGATCGAGCACCGCTTGCCGGGAGTACACGTAGGTCGGGGTGCCGTAGTGTTGCGCAACGGACTCCAGCGCCACGCCTTCGCAGTGCAGGTTGTTGTCGATCAGCGGAAATGCCGCGTCGGGAGCGGTGGTCATGGCTGGCTCGATCGCGACGGATTCGCTGCCGGCGTCTGGGCCGTACCGGTCTGCAATTCCGGCGCCGTCGGTGGTGCGGGTGTCTGTCCGGCCGTCGCCGCGGACTTTTCCGATGTGGGGCTTGCGGGCGGCGGGGTATGTACCGGCCAGGGGGTATTCTCGGGGTATCCGCGCAGCGTAAGCGGCCCGGTCTGTCCGCAGGCGGCCAGCATCAGAACCGAAGAGAGCGCGGCGCAGGCCGCGGGGACGGATCGCGACGGATGCCGCGTGCGGGAATGGGAATTCATTTGGGAAATCTACCATGAGCGAAACGCAATTCCTGCATCGCGTCGAGCAGACGCTGGTGCGGATCGAGGCCGCATTCGACGAGGCCGACATCGGCGCAGATTGTTCCCGGTCCGGACATGTCCTGACGATCGAACTGGAGAACGGCGCGCAGATCGTGATCAACGCGCAGGTGCCGATGCGCCAGATCTGGTTGGCATCCCGCAGCAGCGGGGCGATGCATTTCGATGCGGACGGTGACCGTTGGGTCGATCGACGCAGCGGTGCGGAGTTGTTTGAAAGCTTGTCGCGGGTCGTGACGACATTGAGCGGGACGGAAACACGTCTCTCCGGGTGAGGCGGCGGGTATGTAGCCCCGCCCGCGTTCCCGTACCGGATATCGCTCGGGGCGCGTGCCCGATCGTGGTCTTTCAGGGAACTTCTGAAGACGTGTTGCGAGGGCGTCGAGCTTCGCGTCGAGGAGCGGAGGTGTACGAGTAGTACATTGCGCACCCAAGACGCAGGATCGACCCGCGCTGTAGCTTGTTCAGAGGTTTCCTAGCGCGTTGCCGTCGGAAATAGAAGGCGATTGATCAGGTCGTTGTCGACGGTTTCCTCGAACAGCGTCCGGATCAGCAGTTCACCGCCGAGCAGTTGCGGCGCGAACACCATGTCGGGCTGTGTGCGGCGGATCTTCTCCAGGTTGCGTGGGTCATTGACCACTGCGAGCGTCCGCACCTGCGGAGCGATTTCCTTCACCGCCAGTACGGTAAAGGCGTTTTCGGCGTCATCGTCGCGCAGGATCAGTACCATGCGTGCGGCGGGCACACCCGCGGCGTGCAGGAGGTCGCTGTCGCTTGCCGCATCACCGATCAGCAGATCGGTCCCACCCGGATAGGGCAGTTCCTGTGCGGACGGAACCACTACGGTGATGGGCACGTCGCGCTCCTGCAGGCGCCGGAAGATGTTGAACGCCATCGTTGAGCGGCCGATGATGACGAAGTGGTTTTTGCGAGACACCTTGGCGATCCTCCCCTGCACGATGCGTTTGACGCTGCCGCCGACCAACGGTCCGATGACCACACCCAGCGTGGTGGCGAAGACGGTGATACCCAGGACGATCAACGATACCGTGAAGAGCCTGGCGACATCGGTATGCGGAACGATATCGCCATACCCCACGGTGGACATCGTGACGATCGCGTAATAGACGGCAGTGACCGGGTCCCGGATCGGCGGCTGGAATCCGCTGCCGAGCCACAGGGCGCCCAGAACGCCGTATGTCATCACGCTGCCGACGCCAAGCAGCGCGAACAGCGCCCCGGTCGTCAGGCTGCTGCGGTCGAATCGCCGCCAGTAGAACATCAGCAACAGCGTTTGGGCGATCGTGATCGTCAGCAGGAGATCGAGGTGCCGGTGCTGATCCAGCGCCGCTGCGCCGATGGTGAAGGCGAGCAGCAAGAGGGAGATCAGCCACGCCAGGCGCGCCCGCAGGGCCAGGCCCGCCGACATCACGATCAGTCCGAGGGCTGCGAATACCGGGGGAAGGACCAGCAGGTCGGCGATCCGGACGAGGCCCTTGGCTTGTTCCGCATCCCGCAGCAGACCGTGCAACTGAGCCGAATACGGCCGAAGGAGAACTGCGCCGAGCGCGCAGTTGAACAGCGCGAGGAGGATCGGGACGCCGGTGCGGACCCACCATCGATGGGCCGACGCCGTGACCGTCAGCACGGTCTCCCAGCGAATCCCGGCGGAGGCAAATACCGCTTCGATCCGGTTTCGGATCTTCAGCGCCGTTCGTATTGCAGCCATTGCGACATCGCCGGGTTGGCGCCGGTAATGGGGGAGGGAGTGCTCGGCGCCGGGGCGGGATCGTCCACGCCAATGCTGGCGATGCCGCCATTTCCGGGTTGAAACTCCTGCAGGTAGACATCGCCGTTTACTTGGACCACGCCCGGCGGCATCGGGCGCACGACCTCCGGTACACCCTTCAGCATGGTGGCCATGTACTCGATCCAGATCGGCAGTGCAAGATCGCCACCGGTCTCGTGGGCGCCAAGCGGTTTCGGCTGATCGAATCCCACCCAGGATACGGCCACCACGCCACCGCCGTATCCCGAGAACCAGGCGTCATGCGACAGGTTCGTGGTCCCGGTCTTCCCCGCGACATCGTCCCGGTGAAGCGCCGCTGCGCGCTTGGCGGTGCCATATCGCGTGACGTCCTGGAGCAGGCTGTTCATCACATAGTCGGTTCGTGCGTCGTAGATCCGTGGCGCGTTCTGTGCGGCGATTTCCGGGTGCGATTCCATGAGGAGGCGCCCGGCGTCGTCGGTGACGCGTTGGATGAGATACGGATGGACGGCGTAGCCGCCGTTGGCGATGATCGCGTACGCCCCCAGTTCCTGCCAAGGCGTGACGGCGCCGGCTCCGAGTGCCATGGTGGGATAAGCGGGGTTCTTGTCGGGGTCGAACCCGAAGCGCTCGATGTATTTTTGCGCGTAATTTGGGCCGATCGCCTGCAACACGCGGATCGACACGAGATTGCGCGACTCCGCCAGACCTTCTCGCAAGGTCATCGGGCCCTTGAAGTCGGGCTCGTAATCTTTCGGCTGCCATGGCGTGCTGCCGGTTTCCGACGCCGGAATGGTGAGCGGCGCATCATTCACGAGGGTCGTGGTCATCACGCCCTTTTCGATCGCGGCGGAAAAGAGAAACGGCTTGATGCTGGAGCCGGGCTGCCGCCAAGCCTGGGTCACGTGGTCGAACTTGTTCAGCCGGAAGTCGAATCCGCCGACGAGCGCACGCACCGCGCCGTCGTGCGCATCGGCGGCGACGAACGCCGCCTGTACCGCTGGCAATTGGGTGATCGACCAGTCGCCGTTGGCGACGCGCGCGAGCCGGATGATCGACCCCGGCGTAATGCGGTGCGTGCGGGAGGCACGGCGCTGGAGCGCTGCGGTCACGAATTTCAGACCACCACCCCGGATCTCGATCGTCGTGCCGTCCGACACGCGCGCGCGGACGCTGCGCGGCCCGGCGGCGAGCACTACGGCCGCCGGAAAGCCCGGCACCTCCGGCGCGGCGGCCAGAGCGGCCGCGATGCGCCGCGCGCGCGCCTTGTCGTCCAGGGCCGCATCGAGGTCGATCCGGCGCTCCGGCCCCCGGTAGCCGCGCAGCCGGTCGTAGGCAAGCACCTGTCGGCGCAGGGCGGCGTGTGCCAGCTCCTGGGCCCGGCTGTCGATCGTCGTGATGACGTTCAGGCCGTATGCGTAGGTGTCTTCGTGGTAGACGCTGGCCACCATTTGCCGGACCAGTTCCGTCGCATATTCGGCGTGGATCCGCGAACGGGTCGTGTCGGCGAAGGCGTTTTCGGTGCCGTGGACGGAGATCGGCTGCGCCATGGCGGCGTCGTAGGCGGTCCGGTCGATATAGCCGTCCGCCAGCATGCGCCCGAGCACATAGTGCTGGCGGGCGCGCGCGAATTTGGGGTTGACCTGGGGATTGCCGGTACTGGGCGCTTTGGGCAGCTCCGCGAGCATGGCGCACTCCGCCAGGGAGAGCTTCGACAGCGGCTTGCCGAAATACGTTTGCGCTGCGGCCGCGAACCCGTAGGCGCGTTGTCCCAGGTAGATCTGGTTGATATAGATCTCGAGGATGCGGTCTTTGGACAGCTCCGATTCGATCTTGACCGCCATCGCGACCTCGTAGATCTTGCGTAGGTAGGTTCGCTCGGAACTCAGGAAGAAGTTGCGCGCGACCTGCATCGTGATCGTGCTGGCTCCCTGGACCCGATGGCCAGACACGATGTCGGCGACCATCGCCCGCAGGATGCCGACCGCATCGAAACCACCGTGTTGATAGAAATTGGTGTCTTCCGCCGCGAGGATGGCTTCCTTGAGCGGTTTGGGAACGTCGCGGAGGGCGACGAATCTACGCCGCTCCTCGCCGAATTCGCCCAGCAGGACGCCGTCGGCGCTCCATACGCGCAGCGGCAGCTTGGGCCGGTAATTGGTCAGGGCCTCGGTGGAAGGAAGGCGGTGATAGGCGAGCGCAAACAGCGTCGCGCCGAGGAACGCCGCGCACGCTGCGGCGGCCCCGGCAACGACGAGGAAAAAGCCGAGCGCGCGCATGCCGGCGCCGGGGGTCCGCCGCGATGGGGCGGGGGCAGGACCTGCAGGTCGATCCGATTTCACCGTGGATGCTTGTTGACGATTAAAAAAAGCCGGACGTCGGCCTTTCGCCTGACGGCGAGGAGTGGCCGACGATTATATGCGGGCGCCGATCATCGCTTGTGCAGGACAAAATTGCACTGCTTTCCGCGCCGGAGTACCGGAAACGTGCCACTCATCGACCGTTTGCAGGGCTTGGCTGCGGGAGGTGCCCTTGCTACGATTTCGAGCGTCATCTTCAAAAAGGATGGTAACTTCCCGGATTCTAAGGAAAATGCCAGGTGGCGCTCCGAAGCAGGTCTCGGCGTGTCTATGACAATGCATTGAAATTCCAGAGAAAACCCGGCGGACGCTCCGCGGACGCGGGTTTGCCGGTCTGAATGGGAGCGCCGCTTTGGCTTTCGAACTGCCGTTTTTTTCGTCCAAGACGCCGCCGCTGATCGGGCTTGACGTCGGCTCGTCGAGCATCAAGCTCGTCGAACTGGCCGACGCGGGGGAGGGAGTGGTGCGCCTGGAGCGATATGCCGTCGAGCCGATCCCGCGCGGTGCCGTGGTCGACGGCAATATCGACAAGATCGACGTGGTCGCCGACGCCGTGCGGCGCGCCTGGCGACGCTCCGGCACGCGGATCAAGAACGTGGCCATGGCCCTGCCGACTTCGGCCGTCATCACCAAACGCATTGCGCTGCCCGGCAATCTCCGCGAAGAAGAGATGGAGATGCAGGTCGAGAGCGAGGCAAACCAGTACATTCCATTCGCGCTTGATGAAGTAAGCCTCGATTTCCAGGTGTTGGGGGCGATCCCCACTTCCCCGGAAGACGTCGAAGTGTTGATCGCCGCCTCGCGCAAGGAAAAGGTGGAAGATCGTTTGGCGGTGGTGCAGGCCGCAGGGCTCAATCCGCTCGTGGTCGACGTGGAATCCTTTGCCTCGCGGGCTGCGCTGGAGCGGTTGATCGGGCAGCTTCCCAATCAGGGGGAGGGGCTGGTGATCGCCGTGTTCTACATCGGAGCCAACACCACCGGTGTGAGCGTGATGCTCGATGGCGAGGCGATCTACGAACGGGAGCAGCCCTTCGGCGGCCAGCAACTCACCGGAGACATCTCCCGCGCATATGGCATTCCGGCGGAAGAGGCAGAACAGAAAAAGCGCAGCGGCGACCTCCCGGCCAATTACGAGGACGAAGTGCTCAAGCCGTTCGTCGATTCGGCAACGACGGAGATCACGCGGGCCCTGCAGTTCTTCTTCACGTCCACGCCGTACACGCGCGTGGACCAGATCATGCTGGCGGGCGGCTCCTCCGTGCTGACGGGACTTCCCGAAGCGCTGATGGAGCGCGCCCAGGTGCCGACCTCGGTCATTTCCCCGTTCAAGGGAATGGAATTTTCCCCGAACATCCGGGAGCGTCAGTTGCGCCTGGATGCCCCGGCGCTGCTCACCCCTTGCGGATTGGCGATGCGGAGATTCGACAAGTGAGCATCCGCATCAACCTACTGCCGCACCGCGAGGAACGGCGGAAACGCCAGAAGAACGTGTTTTTCGCGATGACCGGCCTGAGCGCGGTGGCGGGGGCTGCACTGGTGCTGTTCGGATGGATGGTACTCGACGGCTACGTCGGCGCGCAGCGCAACCGCAACCAGATCATCTCGCGCGCGAACGCCCGCCTCGATGTCCAGATCCACGAGATCGCGTCGCTGCGCCGCGATCTCGCGTCGTTGCGGGCGCGTGAGAAGGCCGTCGAGGACCTGCAGTCGGGACGCAACGAACCGGTATACCTGTTCGGCGAACTGACGCGGCTGACGCCGGAAGGGGTTTTTCTCCGGTCGATCGACGAGCGCGGCAACCACGTGCGGGTGCACGGCTGGGCGGCGTCGAACGAACGCGTTTCGCAATACCTGCGCAACCTGCAGGACAACGGGCGCTTCGTGGAGCGCCCGCAGCTCATCGAGATCCGGGTTGCGGCCCAGGGGCCGCAAGGCATTCCCCGGCGCGTATTCGAGTTCTCGCTCGAATTTTTGATGAAAAACCCCAGCCACTCCGCTGCCGGCCCCAAGCCGGCGGGCGCCGCGCCGACGCGCGCGGCGAAGGCGTGACGGGCGGATTGCGGCACGGGCGACGACCATGGCGATCAAGATTCCCGTATCGGACATCACGGCAAAATTCCAGGGGCTTACGCTCGAGAATGTCGGCTCCTGGCCGCTGCTCCCGCGCGCGACGCTCTGGGGGGCCTTGGTGCTGGTGTGTGCGTTGGTGGGCTATTTCGCGCTCTGGAGCGGGCAGTTGGCCGAGCTCGACCAGCTGCGCCAGCAGGAGGTTTCGCTCAAGGAGCAGTACCGCTACAAACTTGCGCAGGCGATCAACCTCGATGACCTGCGGCGCCAGAAGGAGCAGGTCGGGCAGTATGTCCTGATGCTCGAGAAGCAGCTGCCGAGCAAGGCGGAGATGGACGCCCTGCTATCCGATATCAACCAGGCGGGGATCGGCCGGGGATTGCAGTTCGAGCTGTTCCGCCCGGGACGGGTGGTGGTTCGCGACTACTACGCCGAGTTGCCGATTGCGATCCGCCTTTCGGGACGGTACGACGATCTGGGCGCGTTCGCGACCGACATCGCCGATCTTCCCCGCATCGTCACGCTCAACGACATCAAGTTGCAGACCAACAAGGACATGACGCTGACGCTCGACGCGACGGCGAAGACCTACCGGTATCTGGACGAAGAAGAGCTGGCGGCGCGGCGCCACGCGAGCATGAAGGGCAGGCGGAAATGAACGGGGTTGCGACAGACGCCGCAGTCGTTCGCGGCTGGCGATGGGGGATCGTCGCGGTTGCGGTGGCCGTGCTGGCCGCTTGCGGGCTTTCGGACGAAGCCGAGATCCGGCAGTGGATGGCCGACCAGCGCAAGACCATCCATCCGGTGATGCAGAAGGTCGCGGAGCCCGTGCCGTTCACGCCGTACTCGTACGACCCGCAGGGCCGGGTGGATCCGTTCAATCCGCAGAAGATCCTGATGACCATGACCCCGGACCGCATACGCGGGGTGGCGAGCGGATTGCGGCCGGATCTGTCGCGCCGCCGTGAGCCGCTCGAGGCCTACGCGCTCGATCAGATCCGGATGGTGGGAATGATGCGGGAGGGCAAGGACAACGTCGCTCTCCTGGAGGCGAATGGGACGGTGCATCTCGTCCATGTCGGGAACTACATCGGCCAGAACTTCGGCCGGGTCACCCGCATTTCGGAAGCGGAAGTCGATCTGAGGGAACTGTACCAGGATGCCGCAGGCGAATGGGAGGAACGTCCTCAAAAGCTGGAGCTGCAAATGGCCAGCGCCCAAGGGAGCTAGTGATGACGGTTGCAAATCTGCGCGGTATCCCATCAAAAATTCGCGGCCTGCTGGCCTGCGGCATCGCGCTGGCGGCGGTGTTCGGCAGTGCTCAGGCGCAGGTCCCGGGTGGTACCGCGGCGCAAGCGGCGGCGGGAAACAGCGTGCAATCGGTCAGCGCCACGCGGACCGGTTCCGGGGTGTACCTGACCATTCGCATGAAGGATCCGGTTACTGCGGTTCCTCGGAACTTTTCCGTGATGCGGCCGGCGCGGATCGCATTGGATCTGATGGGCGCGACGAACGGGCTGGGACACAACGCCGTGACGATCGACCAGGGGAATCTGCGCTCGGTCGATGTGGTGCAGGCTGAGGGACGGACCCGCATCGTGCTGAACCTGGTTCGATCCGTGGCGTATACGGTGTCGGCGAGCGGGAATGCGGTCCTGGTCGCCTTGGGGAACGTGAACGAAACCGCGCCGACGTTCCCGGCTGCCCCCGTTTCCGCGTCGGCTCAGCCGGCGGTTGCATCGGCCGGCGGGGCGGTGGCACCCGCGGCAAAGGAAGCGCGCGCTATTCGTGCACTGGATTTCCGGCGCGGCGCCAACGGCGAAGGCCGGGTGGTTGTCGATCTGAGCGACCCCAATACTGCGGTCGACATTCGCCAGAAGGGCAAGAATGTCGTCGTCGATTTCGATGGCACCGCGATCCCCGATTCCCTGCGCCGCCGCCTGGATGTGACCGATTTCGGGACGCCGGTTGCGCTGGTGACCGCGAGCCAGGAGGGCGGCAACGCGCGACTCGTCATCGAGGGGCGCGGCTTGTGGGAGCAGGATGCGTACCAGAGCGACAACCAGTTCGTCGTCGAGCTCAAGCCGGTGCATCCGAATCCGACCCAGTTGTTTCCGGGCGGAGGCAGGGGCTACCACGGACAACGGCTTTCGCTCAACTTCCAGAACGTCGACGTGCGCTCGCTGCTGCAGGTGATCGCGGACTTCACGAACCTGAACATCATCACCAGCGATTCGGTCCACGGCACCATCACGCTGCGCCTCAAGGACGTTCCCTGGGATCAGGCTCTGGACATCATCCTTCAGAGCAAGGGTCTGGGCATGCGTAAGAACGGCAACGTCATCCTGATTGCCCCGCGCGAGGAACTGGCACTGAAGGAAAAGCAGACCCTGGAAGCGCAGAGCCAGATCGAGGCGCTGGAGCCCGTGCGTGCCGAGAGCTTCATGTTGAATTACTCCAGGGCGATCGACGTTCAAAGCCTGCTGATGGGACGGGCCAGCGGGGGTGGTGCGGGGGGCGGCATGGGCGGCAAAGGACTGCTGTCCAAGCGCGGCAGCGTGGTGATCGACACGCGTACCAACCAGCTCTTCGTGCAGGACATCCCGGAGCGACTCGACCAGATCCGTCGCCTGATCGCCCGGATCGACGTCCCCACGCGCCAGGTGATGATCGAGGCGCGCATCGTCGAGGCGCAGGACACGTTCAGCCAGGATATCGGTTCTCGGCTTGGTATCGTTCATGCGGGACCGACCTCCTGGGTCAACGGCGGCGCCGGTTCTACCTATGGAACGGGCGCCGCCGCGACAACGGGGTCCACCAACGCCATGACGGTGGGGAACACCAGCATCACCAACCCGAACTTCGTCAATCTTCCGGCGTCATCCCAGAACGGATTCAATCCCGGCGTGATCGGTCTTACGCTCTTCGACCGTTCGATCTCCAATCTGCTCAATCTGGAGTTGTCGGCGATCGAGGTCGATGGTCAGGCAAACGATATTGCCAGTCCGCGCGTCGTCACGGCCAACAATGTCAAGGCCACCATCATGCAGGGCACCCAGATTCCGTACCAGACGGTGTCGGCGGGTGGCGGTATCGGGATGGTCCAGTTCCAGAATGCCGTATTGAGTCTGGAGGTGACGCCGCAGATCACCCCCGACGGCGATGTGTTCCTGACCGTGAAGGTGCACAAGGACACGCCCAATCCGGCGGTCAGCAGCGCAGCGGGTGTCGCGATCGATACGAAGAGTGTAGACACCCAGGTCCTGGTGCAGAACGGCGGCACGGTGGTGATCGGGGGGATCTTCGAAAAGACGGAGACCATCACGACCACCAAAATCCCGTTCCTGGGTGATCTGCCGTACGTCGGAATCTTCTTCCGCGACCGGGCCAAGACCAACAATCGGACTGAACTGCTGATCTTCATCACGCCGCGCGTGATCTCGCAGCAGATGAACCAGGCAGCAGCGCAGATGTGACCCCGCCGCCCCCGGGCGGCGGGGGCGACCGACATGTCTTCCGAAACCCGGCACCACGGCGACGTCTTGCAGCAGCATCCCCCAATTCTGGCGGCGCCGGACACCCCGCTATTCCTGATCGGCATGATGGGCGCCGGCAAGACCACGGTCGGCCGCCTGCTCGCCTCGGCGTTGGGGTATACGTTCATCGATGCCGACGCCGAACTGGAGTCGCGCGCGGGCGTGCGCATCGCGACGATTTTCGAACTCGAGGGGGAGGAAGGGTTTCGCGATCGTGAGGAGCACCTCCTCCAGCAGTTGACGGCGCGCCGGGAGATCGTCCTGGCAACCGGTGGCGGCGCGGTGCTGCGGGCCCCGAACCGGGCGTGCCTGCGCGATCGTGGGGTCGTGGTGTTCCTCGACGCGAGCGCGGACGAAATCCTTCGCCGCACCCGCCAGGACACGAACCGGCCTTTGCTGGCAACGGGGGACGGGGATCGACGCGCGCGCATCGAATCCTTGCTCGAAGCGCGCATGCCCCTCTACCGCCAGACCGCACATTGGACCTTCTCGTCTGTCCCGGGAAATCCCAAGCGTCTTGTGGAAACGATCCTGGCGCAATTACGCAACAAGGGCTGACATGTCGCGGTCGGCACGCAACCCGTACAATGCCGCCATGCATCGCATACCCGTCGACCTCGCCAGCCGCGCTTATGAAATCTTCATCGGCGCTGGTCTTCTTGCGCGTGTCGGGGACTTTGTTGCACCCTTGCGGCCGACCTCGATTCACGTTGTCAGCACGGACGTCGTGGCGCCCCTCTATGCGCAGACGGTCGTCGATTCCTGCGAGGCGGTGGCGCCGACGCATCGGTGCACGATTCCCGATGGCGAATCGGTCAAGGATCTTGGCACGGTTTCGCGCGTGCTGGACGCACTCGTTGCCGCGCGCGCCGATCGTCGCAGCGTGCTGGTTGCATTGGGTGGCGGCGTGCTGGGAGATATCGCCGGGTTTGCCGCGTCGGTGTACATGCGCGGCATCCGGTTCGTCCAGGTGCCGACCACGCTGCTCGCCCAGGTCGATTCGTCGGTCGGTGGCAAGACCGGTGTCAACCACCCCGGCGGCAAAAACCTGATCGGCGCATTTCATCAGCCGAGCGCGGTGGTTTCGGATCCCGATGTCTTGCACACGCTGCCGGCGCGCGAAGTGCGGGCCGGACTTGCCGAAGTGCTCAAGCATGGTTTGCTCGCAGATCGGGCGTATTTCGATGCCACGGTTGCGGCGTTGCCCCGCCTGCTCGACGGAGATGCCGACGCGATCGCCGAGGCGGTTGCCGGCTCCTGTCGGATCAAGGCTGCGGTGGTGGGCCGGGACGAGCGCGAGCGGGGCGATCGCGCGCTGCTCAATCTGGGCCATACCTTTGGCCATGCAATCGAGGTGCTGACCGGCTACGGGACCTGGCTGCATGGCGAAGCCGTCGCCTGCGGCTTGTGCCTGGCCGCCGATCTCTCGCAGCGTCTGGGCCTGATCGGTCGGGATGCGGTCGACGAAGTGGCGGCGGCGGTCGTCAAGGCCGACTTGCCGGCGCGCATCCCCGGCATTTCCTGCGCGGCGGCGATGGAATCGATGCGCTCGGACAAGAAGGCGTTCGCCGGCAAGATTGATTTCGTCGTGCTCGAGCGGATTGGGCAGGCGGTCCGGCGCCAGCCAGCGGATGACCTCGTCGAAGCGACCCTGCGCGCCGGTGGCTTCGTATGACCTCCGCGGTCGCCCCGTTTTCCGTCGCCGACCGCGAAGCGGGCTTGGCCCGATATGCCGCCCGTTCGGATACCACGCGCGGGCGCGTGCATGCCGAAGATCCTCCGGCGTCGCGGACCCAGTTCCAGCGCGATCGCGACCGGATCATTCATTCGACGGCATTCCGGCGGCTGGAGTACAAGACCCAGGTCTTCGTCAATCACGAGGGCGATCTTTTCCGTACACGCCTGACGCATTCGCTCGAAGTGGCGCAGATCGCCCGTTCCGTGGCGCGCAGCCTGCGAGTCAACGAGGATCTGGTCGAAGCGATTTCGCTTGCGCACGACCTGGGCCATACTCCGTTCGGCCATGCCGGACAGGACGCGCTGAATGAGTGCATGAGGCCGTTCGGCGGATTCGAGCACAACCTGCAGTCGTTGCGGGTGGTTGACGTCCTGGAAGAGCGCTACGGCGCATTCGACGGTCTGAACCTGTGTTTCGAGACGCGCGAAGGAATCCTCAAGCATTGTTCGCCCGACAACGCGCGCCAGCTCGGCGCGGTTGCAGAGCGCTTCCTGCTGCGTCGGCAGTCGACCATCGAAGCACAGATCGCGAATCTCGCCGACGAGATCGCGTACAACAATCACGACATCGATGATGGCCTCCGATCCGGCCTGCTGCAGCCCGAGCGCCTCGACGAGGTGCCGCTGTACGCCCGCCACCGGGACGCGGTGATGGCCGGAATGCCGGGAATCAGTCCGCGACGCGCGGTGCAGGAAACGGTGCGCCACATCATCGATACCCTGGTCCGCGACCTGACGCAGGAAACCGCACGGCGCATCGCGGAGGCGGGTCCGGGGAGTGTCGACGATGTGCGCAATGCCGCGCCGCTGGTCGCGTTTTCCGGCACCGTTCGTGGCGAGCAGGATGAACTCAAGTCGTTCCTGTTCGCAAATCTGTACCGCCATCCGCAGGTGATGCGCATGACGATGAAGGCCCGCCGCATCGTCGGGGATCTGTTCGCGGCGTTTCACGAAGAGCCCCGCTTGCTTCCGATCGAGCACTGTGAGCGCGTGCAGCGGGAGGGCCCCAGGGCGATCGCCGATTACATCGCCGGGATGACCGACCGCTACGCGATCCGGGAGCACCGGCGGCTTTTCGCGATCGGCGAATTCTAGTTTCCGAGCGCTCCCCGTATTTCCCGTGGCCCGCCTGTCGCGCCTGTCGATTCCGGGATTTCCGCACCACGTCGTGCAGCGTGCGATCGATCGCCGCACGGCCTTTCTTGATGAGTCGGATTTCCGCACCATGCTCGGCGATCTTGCCGACGCCTGCGATCAGGAGTCCGTTTCCGTGCATGCGTACGTCCTGATGCCGGATCATTTCCATCTCGTTTGCACACCCGAATCCCCGAGCTCCCTGAGCCGGGCCATGCAGGCTGTCGGCCGCCGGTACGTCCGCCGGTTCAATCAGCGCCATGCTCGCAGCGGAGCGTTGTGGGAGGGGCGGTTTCGTTGCACCGTCCTCGATGCCGACGAGTTCCTGCTTGACGTCATGCGGTACGTCGAAACCGAACCGGCCCGCTCCGCGCTCCTGGGCGATGCGGCGGCGTATCCGTGGTCCAGCATGGCGCATCACCTGGGGATGCGGGCGGATCCCCTGATCCGGGACGCGCCGCGGTTTTGGGCGCTGGGCAATACGCCCTTCGAGCGGCAGGCGGAATACCGCAGGCTGTGCGCAGGGCCGATGGATGCCGAGCGCGCGCAGCGGATCCGCGAAGCAACCCACCGGGGCTGGCCCTTGGGATCGCCGCAGTTCGTCGCCGTCCTGGCCGGAAAGACCACGCGGCGGCTGACGCCGATGACGCCCGGCCGGCCGCGGATCCCGGAGCCGGCACCGTGATCGTGGGCCGCCATTCGTCTCGCGCGTCGGGATGGCTTCCGCGATTCGCGCTGGCCCCGACCGATCTGCTGCATGACCCGGTGTACCGCAGGCTCTGGTCCTCGATCCTGCTCAGCGCCTTGGCCAACCAGATCATCCTGCTGGCGATTCCCCTGACCGCCGCCACGCTCCTTGGGGCGAGCCCCAGCCAGATGGGCGCGCTGACGGCGATGGAGACGGTTCCGTTCGCGCTGTTTTCGCTGCCGGTAGGGGTGTGGCTCGATCGCGTGCGCAAACTGCCGGTGTATGTCGCCGGGGAACTGTTGCTGGGACTGGTGGTGGGTACCGTGCCGCTGGCGTGGCACCAAGGATGGCTCGCGATGCCGTGGCTCTATTTCGTGGCGTTCTTCATCGGCTCGATCTATACGACTTCCGGAAGCGCGGGGCAGATCGTACTCACCCAGATCGTGCCCCGCGACCGGCTGGTCGAGGCGCACGCGAAAAACGCGCTGGCATATTCGACCTCCGAAGTGGCAGGCCCGGCCGCCGCCGGCGCCCTGATCAAGCTGACGGGGGCGCCGCTGGCATTGCTTGCCGACGTCGTTCTGCTGCTTTGGTCGGCGGCGATCCTGCGCGGCATCCGCGTGCGGGAAGGCGAACGGCACCCCGGCCGGCATTTCTGGCGATCGATGCGCGCCGGCCTCGGGTTCGTGGTGACCCACCGGCTGTTGGTGGCGATGGCGGTCTTCGTCGGCGGGTTCCAGTTCTGCTATCAGGGTGCCTTGGTCGTGCAGATCCTCTTCGCCACCCGCGTGCTCGGCCTGTCGGGAAACCAGGTTGGCCTGTGCTATGTGGCGCTTGGTGTCGGGACCGTGCTGGCGAGTTCGCTCGGGCACCGCATCGCCGAACGCATCGGTCCCGGGCCGGCGCTGCTGCTCGGCATCGCAATCTGCGGGTTCGGCTGGAGCCTGCTGGCGGTGGCGCCGGCAGGTGCGACCGGCATCCTGGCATTCACGGTCACGTTGAGTTGTTTCGGTGCCGGTGCGGTGTTGTTGTTCATCAACTTTCTGGCATTGCGCCAGGCGGTAACTCCTACACCGATGCTGGGACGCATGACCACGACGATGCGCTGGCTGATCCTGGTTCCCGGGATTCCCGGCGCCTTGGCAAGCGGCTGGATCGGCCAGCACATCGGTCTGCGCACGGCGCTGGCGGTGTTTGGCGCTCTTGGCCTGATCCTCGCGGTGTTGGGATATCGCCATCCTGTTCTGCGCGCGACGCGCCGTTTACCCCTCATCGACCACGACAGACTGCCTGGAAATGAACCCCCACTCCCGCTTGCGGGAGAGGACGGGGGTGAGGGTGCGGGCGAATCAACGGCCGGGGCGTAGCAGATACGCCAACACGCCTCCCATCAACGCATCGATCTCTTCATATCGTTCCGAAGAACGGATCGCCTCCGCGCTTTGGATCGTCGGCACGCCGGGAATCAATTCGTCCGCACAGCCCTCGATCAGCGCCCGCGCGCTGCTCGGCGTCGTTTCCAGATGGAACTGCAATCCGATCACTCGCGCCCCGAACTGAAATGCCTGGTGCGGGCAGTGCGCCGACCGCGCCAGGTGAATCGCGCCCGGCGGCAGGGCGAAGGTTTCCCCGTGCCAGTGGAACGCCCAAAACCGGTCGGGAAAACGGAAGGTGTCGAGGCCGGCCGGCAGCGGCACCGCCTCGACCGGAAACCAGCCGATTTCCGGAACCGGATTGCGGGTCACGCACGCCCCAAGCGCGTCGGCAATCAATTGCGCGCCGAGGCAGACGCCGAGCACTGCTCCGCCGGCATCGATCGCCGCGCGCAGAAAGTGCTTTTCGGCACGCAGCCACGGCAACTGCGCTTCGTCGTTGACGCTCATGGAGCCGCCCATGACGATGAGAAGATCTCCATCGTTCGACGCCGGAAGCGCCGGGTCTTCGTAAAGTCGCGTCGTGCGGATTTCCGCGCCAAGCGCGGCAAGGCGCGGCGCCATGCTGCCAAGCCCTTCGAAGGGTTCGTGCTGCAGGACGTGGATGTGAAGAGGCATGTCTGTGCGTCCGTGGTGAATGCCGGGCCAGGACGCCCTGGCGGCGCGGTCAGGCGATGATCAGATTCCCCGGCCCCGTCTCATCCAGGACCTCTCCACATTCGACCGCCGCTTCGAACCCGTGCTTGCGGAAGGTCTCCAGCACCCGACCCACCGCCGAGGGTGCGCAACTCACGAGCAAGCCGCCGCTGGTCTGGGGGTCGGTGAGCAGCGCGCGGTCGACCTCGGAAAACCCGGCAGGCAATCGCACGTCCGCGCCGTAACTTGCCCAATTGCGCGCCGACGCGCCGGTGGTGTGTCCCTGCCGCGCCAGTTCCCGCACCCCCGGCAGAAACGGCACCCGCGTCCAGTCGATCCGCACCGGATGGCGCGCACCATGCGCCAGTTCCAACGCGTGGCCCGCAAGGCCGAATCCCGTGACATCCGAGAGCGCATGCACGCCGTCGATCTCCGCGAGGTCGGGTCCGGGTGTGTTCAAACGCGTCGTGATCTCGATCATGCGCGCGTACGCATCCACCGCCAGAGCGTCTTTTTTCAGCGCTGCCGAATACACGCCGACGCCCAGCGGCTTGCCCAGCACGATCCGGTCGCCCGGACGCGCGCCGCTGTTGCGCAGGACGCGTTCCGGATGCACGAGGCCGATCGCCACCAGACCGTAGATCGGCTCCGCCGAGTCGATCGTGTGTCCACCAGCGATCGGGATTCCCGCCTCGCGGCAGACTCGTTGTCCGCCCTCGAGGATTGCGCGGATCGTCGCTACCGGCAGGACCTTGATCGGCATGCCGACGATGGCCAGAGCGAAAATGGGTCGCGCGCCCATGGCAAAGACATCGGAAATCGCGTTGGTCGCGGCGATGCGGCCGAAGTCGAACGGGTCATCGACGATCGGCATGAAGAAGTC
>JAJYBQ010000177.1 GCA_021778935.1 Pseudomonadota bacterium
AGTGCGGATCCGCTTCCGCAAGGACGGGCGGTTGCGCCCATACCTGGAATTGCCGACCAGCTACGCCAACGCGCTGGTGTCCCGCATCAAGATCATGTGCGACCTCGACATCTCGGAGCGGCGCAAGCCCCAGGACGGCAAGATCAACTTTGCGCGCTTTTCGCCGCAGCACAAGCTCGAGCTGCGGGTCGCAACGATCCCCACCAACAACGGCCAGGAAGACGTCGTCATGCGGCTGCTCGCCGCCGCCAAGCCGATCCCCCTGGACCGGATGGACCTCAGCCCCGACAACCTGCTGCGGCTGCGGTCGATGGTCGAGCGCCCCTACGGCCTGGTGCTGTGCGTCGGCCCCACCGGCTCCGGGAAGACAACCACCCTGCACTCCGCGCTCGGCCACATCAACACCCCGGACCGCAAGATCTGGACCGCCGAGGATCCCGTGGAAATCACCCAGGCGGGGCTGCGCCAGGTACAGGTCAACCCGAAAATCGACTGGACCTTCGCCAAAGCCCTGCGCGCATTCCTGCGCGCCGACCCGGACGTGATCATGGTGGGCGAAGCACGCGACGCCGAAACCGCCCACATGGTGGTCGAGGCGTCCCTCACCGGGCACCTCGTATTCTCTACCCTGCACACCAACACCGCGCCGGAAACGGTGACGCGCCTCATCGATCTGGGCGTCGACCCGTTCAATTTCGCCGATGCACTCCTCGGCGTGCTCGCACAGCGCCTTGTCCGCCGGATCTGCCCCCAGTGCCGGACGGAACGCCCGGCAACGGCGGAAGAAATCGAGGAGCTGCTGTCGGACTACCTGGGATCGATGCCCAACGCCGGCACCGCCAAGGTCCTGCGCAGAACGACGCAGGCCGAATGGCAGCATCGCTACGGCCGGGAAGGCGTGCTGATGCGCCATGGCGGCGCGGGTTGCTCCCGCTGCGGCGGAACCGGTTTGCTGGGGCGGGTCGCGATCCACGAACTGATGGTCAGCAACCAGGAAGTGCGTCATCTGATTCAGACGCGCGCCACACCCGCGGAGGTGCAGCAATGCGCCATGCGCAACGGCATGCAAACCTTGCGGCAGGACGGCATCGAAAAAGTGCTGCAGGGATTGACGACGATCGAGGAAGTGCGGGCGACGAGCAACGAATAGCGGCTGCCGCGCCCCCCGCCGCGCTCAGGCGGGCCAGATCAATCCATGCGCGCCGAGACGGCGCGCCCGCGCCAAGGTCGGCCCCGACGGCGCCAAGGGAACGTAGACCGGCAACGGACTCTCCCGGCAGAGATCCGAGATCATCTCCCACTCGGGCAGGCACCCGGCATCCGCCTCCATCACCACGAAGTCGCAGCCTGAGGCCGCCGCGCGCACGAGATCCGACCGGTCCCGCACGCCGCTGCCGAACCGCGCTTCCGGCCTGGACCGGCGCAACCCGCCGCGGCGATGCGGCGCATCGTCGCGCAAGGCTTGCGCGGCAAGAATCACGCCGCCCTCCCAATCCGCAGGGGCATCCGCCCCGCAACCCGACCAATCGATCAGCAGGTGCGCTCCGTACGCGCGCGCCTGCTGCGCACCGGCGCGCAACGCCGGCAGTGCGTCCGCGACGCGCAGGCGCGGCTCGCGCACCAGCAACTGCAGCGCGCCGCGCCCAAGCCGATCATCGATCCACCCGAGCACGGCGGCGCCATCCTGCAGATCGCCCGGCGAAAGGACCGTCACCGACGGCAGTTGTGCCCAGCGCAGGGCCGGGATCGTCGCGGGCAGCAGCGGCTGGGGCGGCGGCGCTTCCGGGGCGTGGAACCGCAGGCGCTGCCCCTCCTTCGGCTCCGGCACCCCGTCCCAGGCGAAGACCCGGCGGAAATACAACCGCACATAGGCGTGCGGATAGTCGTGCTCGATCACCGTCCACGGCTCGGAAGCCTGGATGTCCACACCCAATTCCTCGTGCAGTTCGCGGGCGAGTGCCGCCCCCACCGATTCGCCCGGTTCGATCTTGCCGCCCGGAAACTCCCAATAGCCGGCGTACGGTTTGCCCTCGGGCCGATCGGCGAGCAGGACGGCGCCATCACCGCGTACGAGGACGCCGACGGCGACGTGGGTGGTGGGGCGGGGAGTCAAGGTATCAGCGGGCATTTGCTGTGATGCATCTTGTCGATTTTCCTGGCCTGCCGCAATATTCGCGTGGTTTTTCGTCGACGCACACGGCTTTCCGAAAACGCGATTACGAATCCATGCAACAAAGGCCCGATATGCGCCGGCCGGGTTTGGTGCGTTCCACGGCAAGGCGCAGCAAAAGGCAATTGCCACGGAAGCCTACAACAGACAGCACGCCCAAGGGATGCAAGCATGGAATTCATCGCACACGTGCGAAAGGACGGGGACAAGTGGTCGTGCCACGAACTTGATACACACTTGCGAGAGGTGGCGCGCCGAGCCGCGGAATATGCAGAGACGATCCGCGCGGCGGATTGGGCGCGTCTGGCGGGGCTCTGGCACGACATGGGCAAGTATTCCAACGCGTTCCAATCGATGATCCGTCGCGAATCCGGCTACGATGAGAACGCCCATATCGAGCATGGTCCGCGCAACCACTCGACGGCTGGCGCGATCTATGCCGCCAAGTACCTTGGCACCATCGGCAGGATACCCGGCTACCTGATCTCCGGTCACCACGCCGGGCTGCCGGATTGGGCTGGCGACCATAACGCCGCAGCGGCGCTCTCCATTCGCCTGACACAAACCGAGCATCTCGCAGCTCTTCCTATGGGGAGTATTCCTGGCGACATCCTCAGGCCACCGCAACCCGTCATCGAGGAAATCCCCGGTGGCCCTGGCGGCGCCCACCTCTGGCTGCGCATGCTGTTCTCCTGTCTGGTCGATGCCGACTTCCTCGACACCGAAGCCTTCATGTCCTCTGGGCGATCGACAGAGCGCGCATTCAAGACGGACATCCCGGCGCTTCTCGCTCGATTTGACCTCCATATGGGGGCTTTTTCCGACGCACCGCCGACACCGGTCAACCGGGTCCGCGCCGATGTGTTGCGCCAGTGCCGGCAAAAAGCAGCACAGTCGCCCGGTCTGTTCAGCCTCACCGTGCCCACGGGCGGCGGAAAGACACTGGCAAGCATGGCCTTCGCACTCGAACACGCGAGACAATACAGCCTGCGACGCGTGATATACGCCATCCCGTATACCAGCATCATCGAGCAAACCGCCGACGTCTTCCGCACCATTTTCAGCGACGCGGTAGTCGAGCATCACAGCAGCCTCGACCCGGATCGCGAAACGGCGCAAAGCCGTCTCGCGTCCGAAAACTGGGATGCGCCAGTAGTCGTCACCACCAATGCGCAGATGTTCGAGTCACTGTTCGCGGCGAAACCATCGCGCTGTCGCAAGCTGCACAACCTGGCAAACAGCGTAATCGTGCTCGACGAGGCACAAACCCTGCCGCCGGAGCTGCTGCAGCCCTGCCTCGACGTACTCAACCTATTGGCCCGCCACTACGGCGTTTCCGTTGTGCTATGTACGGCCACTCAGCCGGCCCTCAACCATATTGCCGGCTTCGGTAGGGAACTGCGCGGGCTCGACGAAGCCCGCGAAATCATCGACGCGCCACAGGACCTGTTTGACACACTCAAGCGCGTAACGGTTGAGATGCCCTCGGACTTTCATGCGCGGGAGGATTGGGACGCCATTGCCGCGAGGATCGATCGTGACGAGGCTGCGCTGGCGATCGTCAACACCCGCTCCGATTGCCGTGAACTCTGGCGGCGGCTACGCGAACGGGCAATCCATCTCTCGGCATCCATGTGCGGGGCCCACCGGGCCCGGTGTATTGCCGACATCCGGCGTCGTCTCAACGCCGGCGAGCGAGTGTGCGTTGTGTCTACCCAGCTGATCGAGGCTGGCGTCGACCTCGACTTCCCAGTGGTGTATCGGGCACTCGCCGGCCTCGACTCCATCGCACAGGCGGCCGGCCGCTGTAACCGAGAGGGCTTGCGGTCGTCCGGCCGCGTGGTCGTTTTCGTGCCGCCGAAGCCGGCGCCTCCCGGCCAACTGCGCCGCGCCGAGCAGGTGACCGTCAGCTTGATGTCGGGATCGAGCCTTGATCCCCTTGCACCCGAAACCTTCGCACAATATTTCCGGCAGTTCTACCTATCCGAGCCCAACTGGGACAAGCACGACATACGCGGCCTGCTGGCGCGGAATGCGTGCGTCATGCAGTTCCAGTTCCGTACCGCCGCGGGGAGATTCCGCTACGTGGACGACCGGGACACGCAATCGATCCTCGTCCGTTGGAGAGACGGCGACGCCCTGGTCGGCAAGCTCGCCAAGAACGGCCCGGAACGGTGGCTGATGCGCAAGCTCCAGCGCTACAGCGTCAACCTGCATCGGCGGGTCGTCGACCGCTTGCTCCAAACCGGCGAGGTCCGCGAAGTGTGGCCGGGAATATTCGCGCAGGATGTCGACACGCTGTACCACGAGCATCTCGGGGTCGTCATCGACAATGACGAGCCGTTGGTGATCTGAGGGAGGCTTACCCATGCGAACCACCTACTGCCTGGAAGTGCGTGGCGACTTCGCCTGCTTCACGCGGCCGGAGATGAAGGTCGAGCGCGTTTCCTACGATGTCATCACCCCCTCGGCCGCCCGCGCCGTCTTCGAGGCCATCCTGTGGAAGCCGGCCATCACGTGGCGGGTGACCAGGATCGAAGTGCTCAAACCCGTCCGCTGGATCAACCTGCGGCGCAACGAGGTCGGCGGTATCGCTTCGCGAGGCAAGGACGCGATTTTCGTCGAAGACGACCGCCAGCAGCGTGCCGGCCTCTTCCTGCGCGACGTGGCCTACCGCCTCCATGCGGGCTTCGCCATGGACCGCGACTCGGCAAAGCATCGGGGGCAATTCCCGCACTTGTCGAAATTCGACGGCGAGAATGGCAACACGCCGGCCAAGTTTCACGAAATGTTCCGGCGGCGCGCCACCAAGGGCCAGTGCGTCAATCAGCCCTATCTCGGCTGCCGGGAGTTCGCCTGCGAATTCCGGCTAGTCGAGGACCCGGCAGCCGGGCCGCCGCCCATCGACGAAACCCGTGACCTCGGCTGGATGCTCCACGACCTGAACTTCGCTGATCCAGCCGATCCCAAACCAAGGTTTTTCCGCGCCCGGATGGAGATGGGCGTCATCGACCTGACGATGGCGGAGGTGCGGGGAGGATTCTGCAATCTCT
>JAJYBQ010000178.1 GCA_021778935.1 Pseudomonadota bacterium
TTCGCGGGGGAAGGTCGCGCCGACGACCAGGCCGATCTGCCCGGGCCGGTGCCATGCGTCTGCGGCCAGGCGCGCGAGACGCTCGAAGAGATGCTCGCCGCCGACGTCGAGCATCTGCAGATCGTTGCCACCGGGATTGCTGGTGCGGCAGAGCAGGAAGGCCGCGCGCCCCGCATACGCCAGGAATGGTTCGATGGTGTCGTGTCCCATGAAGGGCGAGAGCGTCACCGCATCGGCACCGTAGCGCTCGAAGGCTTCGCGCGCGTACTGCTCGGCGGTGGAACCGATGTCGCCACGCTTGGCGTCGAGGACCACGGGAATGTCGGGGTGCCGCGCGCGCAGGTGCGCCATCAGGTCTTCGAGCTGGTCTTCGGCGCGTTGCGCGGCGAAGTAGGCGATCTGCGGTTTGAAGGCGCAGACATAGGGGGCGGTGGCATCCGAAACGGCACAGCAGAATCGGAGGATCGCATCCTTGCGGCCGCGCAGCGACGGCGCGAAGCGTTGCGGGTCGGGGTCGAGACCCACGCAGAGCAGGGAGTTCGCGTCGCGCCAGCGCGCGGCGAGGAGGTTCGAAAAATTTCGTTTGGGCAGCAACGGGTTTCCTTCAAGCGCGCGCCTTTGCTCCTGCGTGCATCCCGATCAGCCGCAGCAGTTCTTCTTCCTGGTACGGCTTGCCGAGGTACTCGTCGGCACCGAGTTCAAAGGCCATGCGGCGGTGCTTTTCCGCCGTGCGCGAGGTGATCATGATGACCGGAATGTCGTGAGTCGCGGCGTTGGCGCGGATTGCGCGGGTGAGATCGTAGCCGTCCATGCGCGGCATCTCGATGTCGGCCAGGATGCAGTCCGGGCGCTGCGCTTCGATCGCGCGCAGCGCATCGATGCCGTCCTTGGCGAGGATCGTATGGTATCCGTTGCGTTCCAGCAGGCGCTGGGTGACGCGCCGCACGGTGAGCGAATCGTCGACGATCAGGATGTGCGCAGTGTGCGTACGGGCGGTGCGCAGGGGCGCAGGCAATTCGGCGCGCGCCATGCCCTCCGGCGCCGCGCGGTCGAGGCCCGATTCCGGGGCAACGGAATCGAGATCGAAGTCCGCCACGACTTCCGGCGGCTCGGGCGCCCGCGCGATCAGTTGCACCGGGTTGCAGATCAGCACGACTTGTCCGTCTCCCAGCACGGTTGCGCCGAGTACGCCGGCCAGCCGCGCGACCTGCGGCCCGACGTTTTTCACTACCACTTCCCGCGGCGCGGAGAACTCGTCTGCACTGATGGCCAGGCGATCATCGCCCAGGCGTAGCAGCGCCAGCGCGTGCGTATCCGTGTCCGGCGGGGTTGGGTCGCGCCCCACGAGCTGTGCGAGCGGGCGCAGCACCACATCGTCGATCCCCTCGAATGCGATCGTGCCGCGCTGGATCGCGGGCAGCAGTTCCTCCGCGGCGATGTGCCGGTCCTGCTCCACCATCGCCGCCGGGATGGCAAAGCGCTGGTCGCCGATGCGGGCGAGCACGACCTGCATGACCGACAGGCTCATCGGCAGGTAGAGCGTGAACCGGGTGCCGCGATTCGTTTCGGAGGACACCGCAATGCGCCCGCCGAGACCGGCGACCTGCGCTCGCACGGCGTCCATGCCGATTCCGCGCCCCGCCAGTTCCGTCACTTCGTCCGCCGTGCTGAAGCCCGGCGCAAAAATGAGTTCGATCAACTCGCGTTCGTCGGGGATGCGGCCGGGGAGGATCCGGCCGGACGATTCGCCGCGTGCGCGGATGCGATCCCAGTCCAACCCGCGGCCGTCGTCGGCAAAGACGACCACGATTTCATTGCTTTCCTGGTGCACGGACACCCGCAACTCGCCGCTTTCGGGTTTGCCTGCCGCCGTTCGCTCGGGTGGGGATTCCAGTCCGTGCACGATCGCATTGCGCACGAGGTGCTCGAACGGGCCCGCCATGTGTTCGAGGACGCTGCGGTCGACCTCGGTGTTTTCGCCTGCGAGGTCGAGCCGCACGCGCTTGCCCAGTTCCCGCGCCGATTGCCGCGCCACGCGGAACAGGCGGTCGGCGACGTTGGCAAAGGGCACCATGCGCATGTGCAGCAGGTTCTGCTGCAGATCGCGTGTCAGGCGGGACTGGGCGGAGATGTCGTTGTCCGCCAGTTGCAGCGCGCGCGACATGCCGCTTTGCACGAGTGCGACGTCCTCGACCGACTCGGCGAGCTGGCGCGTCAACTCCTGCAGGCGCGAATAGCGGTCGAATTCGAGCGGATCGAAATTCTCCGCATGCCGGGTTTCGTTTGACTGCGCCTGGATCTGCGCATCCGCCTGCACCTCGATCTCGCGCAACTGGGTGCGCAGGCGCAGGATGTTGTCGGCCAGGTCGCCCAGCGCGCCGCGCAGCTGACCCAGTTCGGTCTCGAGTTTGGTTCGGGTGATCGAGATTTCGCCGGCATGATCGACCAGCCGGTCGAGGATGTCGGCACGCACACGCAGGTGCGCGGCCGGAGCCTTGTCCTCTTTGGGGGCGATGGCGGGGGTCGCGGCCGCCATCGCCCCCAAGCCGGCGGATGCCGCCTTCGGGTCGGGCCCGGCGGACCCGGCGGGGGCTTCGTCCGCGAGCGTGGAGGGGGCGTGCTGCAGGGCTTCGAACAGCGCGGCGGCATGATCGAAACGACCGTGCAGGTCGTCGGCCAGCGGTCCCGGCGCTTCGCCGCTCCCGATTGCCGATTCGATCCGGGCTTCCATCGCATGAACGACTTCGCCCAGGCGCATCGCGCCGGCCATGCGCGCGCTGCCCTTGAGCGTGTGCAGCGCGCGCAGCAACTCGCGTGCGGTCTCTGCCGGACCGCCGTCGCCAAGGTTGCCGGGGCTCTCCTCGAGGCGCCGCAGGTCCGCCGAGATGGCGGGAAACAGGTCTTGCGCTTCGGCAAGGAAGATGGGGGCGAGGTCCGGATCGATCTCGTCGACCGCCTGGGGCGTGGTCGATTCCGGCGGTGCCGCGGGGGCCGTATCCGCAGGGGATGCCGGCGCAATCGTGACCGGCGCGGGTTCGGCCTGGGACGCTGCCTCGGCGATCGGCGTCGGGGCGCGCTCGGGCTGCGGTGTCACCGCAGCCGGTGGCGACACCGGGGTCGTCGCCGGCGCCGCCGGAGTTTCCCGCACGATCGCCAGCAGGGCCTGGAGCGCCGCGGCGCCGGCCGGGTCCGGATCCGGGTGGACCCCTCCTGCGAACTGGTGCAGCATCGCCCTCATCTGTCCGATGCCGTTCGACAACGTCTCGAATTGTGCGTCGGTGGGACGGAACGGGGCGATGCCGGTCGTCGCGCGCGCGAAGACCCATTGGAGCACGGCGTCGATCGGCTCGGCCAGCGCGCACACCGGTTCGACTCCGACCGTCCCCGCAATTCCGGCAAGGGTATGGGCTCGGCGCACGAGGGGTTCGAAATTCGACTGCACATCGTCCGCCTGCAAACCGCCGGGTGCGGCCGAACGCGCGCGCCAGCGGGCAATTCCCTCTTCGAGCGCGCGGATGCATTCGTCGGATTCCTGCAGGAAGATCGCATACAGCCCTCGGCTGACGGCGACCGGGCCGATCCGCAGGGTGTCGTCGGACGTGGGCGCTTCGGTGCCGGCCGGAGGCGGTGCGGGCGCCGCGTCGGGCGACTCGAAGGGGCCGCCGCCGCGTACCGCATCGGCAGCCGCTACCCAGGTGGATCCGTCGTCGATGCGCGCCCGCGGGTCGTCGCGCAGCGCAGCGATCCACGCGCCCATCCGGGCCGCGCTCGCCGCGGCCAGACCGATCAGGCTCGGTGTCGTCGGTTGCTCCTGGGACAGCACGACGTTGAAACATTGTTCGATCGCCCATGCGAACTCGCCGAAGTCGTGCAGACCGACCATTCGGCTCGAGCCCTTGAGCGTATGGAAGGCACGCCGCCCCATCGTGAGCGCGTCGCGGTCGCCGGGTTCGCCGCGCAGCCGTTCGACCTGCTCGCCGATTGCCTGAAGCTGTTCGTCGGCTTCGGCAAGGAAGATCTCGAAGAGCTCCTGGTCGGCTTCCGCAGCGCTCTCCGGCAGCGGCGCGCTCGGGGCATGCACGGGGGCTTCGCGCCCGGCAGCCAGCCATTCCGCGCTCGATTGTTCCTCGGCCTCGGCGCCATGGTCGGCCGTATCCGGCCCGACAGCGGTCGTCTCCGCGTCCGGGCGCGGCACATTGCCCGGCGCGACCGCGACCGCGTTGGGCGCACCGCCATCCTCTTCGGGAGGCGCGGCGGGGGTCTGCCGTGCGGTCGCGATGTCCGCGTGCAGCATTCCGGTCTCGGGGTCGAAGCGGAACATGCCGCGCGGCGCCGCCGGATCCTGTGCCAGCATGTCGATGAAAAACCCGATCGCGCCGAGATTCTGGGCGATGCGGGCAAACTCCTGGCGGTCGGCATCGACCGCGGGGTCGCGAAGACGGCGCACCACGGCAGCCATGTCGTGCAGCGCCGCCACCGCGTCCTCATAGCCGAGGACGCCGAAGACACCGGCGATCTGTTCGAACGCTGCGTCGAGGTCGGCAAGCGGGGCGCGCTGCGCCGGATTACGGAAGAACGTGTCGAGGCGCAGCTCGGCTTCGCGCAGTATGGCGCGCATTTCCGCGACGACGGTCTCGATCGATGCACGCTCCTGCGCATTCTGGGCCAGTTCGGTCAGCCATGGCTCGGCGGGTTCCAGCGGCAGCCCCTGGGCCGCGCGTTCGATGCGTCCGATCATCGCGGCGGCCCGGCGTTCGAACTGCGGATCGCTTTGCGGGTAGGTGTCGACGCCGAGTTCCAGGAGCAGCAGCGCGGTGGCGATTTCCATTGCGACCGCTTCACGCGCGGCGGCGGCGAGCGCCGCGTGGCGCCGCGCCGCGTTTTCCATGCATTCGATCAGGCTCGCGGCGGCGTCTGCGCCCAGGCGGTGCGCGGCTTGGGCGGCCCGTGCGAACGGCTCGGCGAGTTCGGTGTCGGGGCGGGGTGCCGGGGCGGCGCCGTTCTTCGCCGAGCCCGCATTGTCGGTTTGCCCCGGACCGGTCTGCCCCCATCGCGCCTTGCACTGCCCGATTGCGCCTTTCAGTTCCTGCAGCGCTTCGGTGTCGATGGTGGTGAGCGTTGCGCGCTCGAAGTCGTCCGGCACGAGGGTATCGAGGTCGAAGAGCGCGCGGATCTCCCGCACCCGTGCGACCCGGCGGTCGGCG
>JAJYBQ010000179.1 GCA_021778935.1 Pseudomonadota bacterium
ATGGGCCTTCTGGAATTCCTGCAGGAGCTTGCGGGTCTGCCCTTGCGGCAGGCGGGCGGCCAAGGCTTCGGCCTTTTCGTCGACCTTTTTCTCCTGCTGCTCGAATGCCGCCCAGTAGTGCGAAAGGGCCTGCGGATCGTGGCCTTTCAGCAGCACGTCCTTCCAGTTCTGCACCTGGGTCTTGAAGGCCAGGAGCATGTCGGACGCCAGGCGCTCGTCGGCGTAATCGACATCGATCGTATGCGCGTAGGTGCTGGCAGCGCGGTTGAGTTCAAAGATGCCGACCGATCCGCCCGCGGCAGTGAGCAGCACGGCGGCGGCGAATGCCAGAGGAAGTTTGTGGCGAAGTTTCATCGTATATCCGACGTCTTGTTGGAAGCGCCGCCATTCCGGGCGGGATCAGGCAGATCGTTTGATGTCGTATCGTCCGGGGAGCATGGTGCCACGGCACGGCGGCGTGGAAGCACGCGAAATGGCGTCGAAAAGGCGGCGAAACCGATCTTTCCCGGCGTTTCCTTATGTCCGTTTCTTCGTCGCGTGGTGCAGGTTGCCGGGTGTCGTGCGCACGCGCCCGATTTCGAGCTCGAATCGTCGGGCATGAAGATGGGCGGGGGCGCCAAGCCGTTCGGCGTCGATGCCGGGCAGGCGTCGCAGGCGCTGGGGTAGCGCGACGGCCCGTGCGGCAGCGGATTGCGCGTTTTCTTCAGAAATATTTCACCACCTGCCTTGGCGATGACGCATCGCCGCCGGCATCGACGCGGAATCCGAGGGTCGCCACGAGGTTGAGCATGGTGCGATTGTCGGCCGCGACCGTGCCTTCCATCTGTCGAAGTCCTTTGTTGCGTGCCACGTCCATCAGCGCGTTCATCAGGCGATGGCTGATGCCTTTGTGTTGCCATGCGTCGGCGACGACAAGTACGAATTCGCAGGACTCGCCGTCCGGGTTGATGATGTAGCGCGCCACGCCGATTTCGGCTTCGGCATCGCCGTGTCCGACGACGGCGATCAGGGCCGCATGTTGCGGAAGGTCACGCCACCGACCGATTCCGGACGGTCGCTGGCGCCGATCATGGCGACCGAACGGGGCGCGAAAAGGGGACTCAGATAGTGTTGGTTCATCGTAGGCATTTCTGCGAGGCGATCCGATCCGGTCGTCTGGACTCTACACGACGGGGGATCCAATGGTATGGTGTCACCCGATCGCTTTCGGAGGCGCGTTCCCATGACCGACCCGGCAGTTCCCGCGTTTACGATTCGGCTGGAGCAGGAAGCCAATTACCGGTTTGCGGTGCGATTCGGCGATGCTGCGACCCCGGTTCTGCATACCGACGAGCATGCACCCCTGGGCGGCGGAACCGGTCCCGGTCCCGATGATCTGCTGGGTGCTGCGGTGGCGAATTGCCTCGCGTCGAGCCTGCTCTTTGCCTTGCGCAAGTTTCGCAATGATCCGGCGCCGATCCGGGCACAGGCGGCGGTACACAAAGGGCGCAACGAGCACGGACGGCTGCGCATCGTCGAGATTCTCGTCGAACTGCGGATCGGGCTGGCCGCTTCGCAGGTGCAGTCGCTCGACCGGATCTTCGCGCAGTTCGAGGACTTCTGTGTCGTCACGCAAAGCGTTCGCGGTGGGATCCCGGTTACGGTGCGGGTGCTGGACCGGGACGGCGCGACGATCCACGGCTGAGGATGCCGATCCATTTCCCCGGCGGCCCGCGTTGTCGCGGTTGGTGGGGGCCGGACGGATTGTCGTGCAATTGAATTGAATTCAACGTTCTTTATTTTTCGGTTTCCGGGGCCAGCCTTTTTGGCATGCTTGTCTCTGCAACCCCGAACCGGAGATTTTTGCCATGATGACCCCGCTTGCCGATCCCGCCCTTGATCAATTGTTTCGCGCGGCGCGCACCGCGCACGGCTTTCACTCGGATCCGATTCCCGACGCCACCTTGCATGCGCTCTACGATCTGCTCAAATGGGCGCCGACGGCCTTCAACATGCAGCCGGCGCGTTTCGTTTTCGTGCGCAGCCCGGAGGCCAAAGAGCGGCTCAAGAAAGGGTTGATGGCGGGCAACATTCCCCAGACCATGGAGGCGCCGGTCACCGTGATCGTCGCGTACGACACGCGATTTTTCGAACACCTGCCGGAGCAGTTTCCGGCGATGGACGTCAAGGGAATCTTCGAGGGCAATTCGACGCTGTCGCAGGAGGCCGCGTTCCGCAACGGCAGCTTGCAGGGGGCCTATCTGATGATGGCGGCGCGTTCGCTGGGTCTCGATTGCGGGCCGATGTCGGGGTTCGATCGGGCCGTGGTCGATGCGGAGTTCTTTCCCGACGGGCGGTTCCGGGCGAACTTCCTCATCAATCTCGGCGTCGCCGATCCGACGAAGTACTACCCGCGGGGGCCACGGCTCCCGTTCGAGGTTGCAGCACAGGTCCTGTAGGCGAATCGCTCCGACGGGGGGAGCGGCCGAGGTTTCTTAGGGTGAAGGGAGCGAGCGGTACGCTCGCGGCTCCTGAATTTCCAGTCCGATTTTCCGCGCGTGGCGCGCCAGGCGCAGCAGTGCCCGGTCCTTGGTGAACAGCATGTGCGCGCCGCCACCGACGGCAAGATCGAGGAATTTCTGATCGTCCGGATCACTACAGATCCACGGTGCGGCATGGTCACGGTCCGGTTCGATGCACTCGGCCATGTCTTGCCAAGACCGCAGCATCGGTTCGGGTGGGTGGATTGCGAGCCGAGGTGCGAATTGCGGGCGGATCAGCACCGCCCGCAATTCTTCGTCCGTGCGCCGGCTGCGGATCGCGCGCAGGCCGCCGGCATGCAGGGCGGCGCCGAGCGCCATGGCACCGGCATCTTCGAATACGAAGAGGTCGAGCCAGGCGTTCGTATCGAGGACGACTCGCAAGCGGATCCGCGGGGTCGACTAGTCCAGCAACTGCCGGAGCACGAAGGGCAAGATCCCGCCGTGCCGGTAGTACTCCACCTCGATCGGCGTGTCGATTCGCAGCAGCAACGGGACTTCCGTGACCGTGCCATCGGCTCGCCGAATCGCGAGCCGGACCGTCTGGCGCGGCTGCGGGTCGTCCGCCCCCAGCAGATCAAAGATCTCGTCGCCGCGGATATGCAGCGATTCCACATCGTCGTTGCCCTGGAACTGCAGGGGCAGCACACCCATGCCCACCAGGTTGCTGCGGTGGATGCGCTCGAAACTGCGCGCCACGACCGCCCGCACGCCCAGCAATTGCGTGCCCTTGGCTGCCCAGTCGCGCGACGATCCGGTGCCGTATTCCTCGCCCGCGAAGACCACCGTCGGTACGCCTTCCGCACGGTAGCGCATTGCCGCGTCGTAAATTGACATGCGTTCGCCCGATGGCTGGTGCGGCGTGATGCCGCCTTCGACACGGGAACCGTCTTCTTCAGCCGGAATCATGAGGTTCTTGATCCGCACGTTGGCGAACGTGCCGCGCATCATCACCTCGTGATTGCCGCGCCGCGCACCATAGCTGTTGAAGTCCGCTTTCGGGACGCGGTGGGCAAGGAGCCAGCGGCCAGCGGGTGAGGACTCGGCGATCGATCCGGCCGGCGAGATGTGGTCGGTGGTGATCGAGTCGCCGAACACCGCCAGCGCACGCGCGCCGCGCATCGGTTCCGCTGCAGGTTTCTCCGCCGACGGCGCCGCCATCGTGAAGTCCGCAAAGAACGGCGGTTCGGCGATGTAGGTCGATTCCGGCCAGTCGTAGATCTGGCCGGCCGCGCCGGCGATCTTCTGCCAGAGTTTTCCCGGCTCGGTCTTGACGCGCGCATAGTTGGCGCGGAAGGCGGCGGGATCCATGGCCTGGGGGATCAGGGCCGCGACCTCGGCCGCAGTGGGCCAGAGGTCGCCGATCCAGATGTCGCGGCCGCCCTTGCCTCGACCCACCGGTTCGGTCATGAGATCGCGCAATACGGTCCCGGCAAGCGCATAGGCGACGACGAGCGGCGGCGAAGCGAGGAAGTTCGCCTTGAGGTTGGGGTGAATGCGCGCTTCGAAGTTCCGGTTGCCGGAGAGCACCGCGGCGCAGACGAGGTCGTTGCCGATGATCGCTTCGTTGTATTCCGGATCCAGATCTCCGGAATTGCCAATGCAGGTGGTGCAGCCGTAGGCCGCGACGGCAAAGCCGAGCTTTTCCAGGTAGGGCAACAGCCCGGTGCGTTGAAGGTATTCGGTGACGATGCGCGATCCCGGCGCGAGCGAGGTCTTGACGTGCGGCGGGGTACGCAGGCCGGCCTCGACCGCCTTCTTGGCGAGCAGGCCCGCGGCAAGCAGCACGCTCGGGTTGCTGGTGTTGGTGCAGGAGGTGATGGCCGCGATCAGCACGTCGCCGTTGCCGATCTCCTTTCCTCCCGCGGTACGCACGCGGCGGGACAGGCCGGCCGCCGGCTGGTTGAATCCGTTGGCGGAGGCCGGTTGCGAAAACAGCTCGGTGAACTTCGATTTCACGTCGCCGATCTCGATCCGGTCTTGCGGGCGCTTGGGTCCGGCGAGCGAAGGTGCGACCGTTCCGAGGTCCAGCCGCAGCACTTTGCTGTAGTCGATCTCGCTCGACTTCGGTACGCCGAACAGGCCCTGGGCGCGGAAGTACGCGACGAACGCGTCGATCTCCCCACGCGTGCGGCCCGTGCCTTCGAGGTAGGCGACGGTCTTTTCGTCGACGGGGAAGAATCCCATGGTGGCGCCGTATTCCGGTGCCATGTTGGCGATCGTCGCGCGGTCGGGCACGCTGAGCGAGGCGGTGCCCGGGCCGTAGAACTCCACGAACTTGCCGACCACCTTCTCCTTGCGGAGCATTTCGGTGATGGTCAGCACGAGGTCGGTCGCTGTGACCCCGCCGCGCAGCGCGCCCGAGAGTTCCACCCCGACCACGTCCGGGGTGAGAAGGTAGACCGGTTGGCCGAGCATTGCCGCTTCGGCCTCGATGCCGCCGACGCCCCAGCCGACAACGCCGATGCCGTTGATCATCGTGGTGTGGCTGTCGGTGCCGACGAGGGTGTCGGGGTAGGCGATGCCGTCCTTGCGGTGAATGCCGCGCGCCAGGTATTCCAGGTTGACCTGGTGCACGATGCCGAATCCGGGGGGCACGACGCCGAAGGTGTCGAACGCCTGCATCCGCCATTTCATGAACTGGTAGCGCTCCCGGTTGCGCTGGAATTCCAGCTTCA
>JAJYBQ010000180.1 GCA_021778935.1 Pseudomonadota bacterium
CATCCGCGCGATGACCCCCGCGATCTTCACGCAGATCACGCCGCCGCCGGGCGATGATGGCGGCCTGGCCAACGCACTGGTCGGGAGCCTGCTGATGAGTGCGCTGGGCATCGCGATCGGCGCGCCGATCGGCGTGGCCGCGGGAACCTATCTTTCGGAATTCGCCGAACGCCGCCCCGCGCTGCGGGAACTGGTCCGCTTCGTCAACGACATCCTGCTGTCCGCACCGTCGATCGTGCTGGGCCTCTTCATCTACACCGTGGCAGTGCGACCGGTTGGACATTTTTCCGGCTGGGCCGGCGCATTGGCGCTGAGCCTGATCGTGCTGCCGGTGGTCGTCCGCACCACCGACGAAACCTTGCGTCTGGTTCCCAACGTGATGCGGGAAGCCGCGCTGTCGCTAGGGATTCCGCGCTGGAAGGTGACGGTGCAGATCCTCTATCGCGCCGCGGCGCCCGGCATCCTCACCGGCATCCTGCTCGGTCTCGCCCGCATCAGCGGCGAGACCGCGCCCCTGCTGTTCACCGCCCTGAACAACCAGTACTGGGCACCCAACCTCAACGCGCCGACGGCGAGCGTGCCGATCGTGATCTTCCAGTTCGCCATGAGCCCGTACGACTCCTGGCACGCGCTGGCCTGGGCCGGGGCATTCATCGTCACGCTGTTCGTGCTGCTCCTCAGCGTCGGGACGCGCGCACTGCTGCTGCGCAATCGCGTCGAAGGGCATTCGTAATGGATGGCGCAAGCGATCCGGCGGCCATCCTGCGGGAGGAGCGCATCAAGATTTCCGTGCGCGACCTGGACTTCTACTACCGCGGCTTCCACGCACTCAAGAACATCTCGCTCGACATTCCCGAGCACAAGGTCACGGCGATCATCGGCCCATCGGGTTGCGGCAAATCGACGCTGCTGCGGATTTTCAACCGGATCTATTCCGCCTACGCCGGCTTGGAAGCCAGGGGCACGATCCTGCTCGACGGCGAGAACATCCTCGACTCGGGGTATTCGCTCAACCACCTGCGCTCACGCGTCGGCATGGTGTTTCAGAAAGCCGTGCCGTTCCCGCTTTCGATCTACGAAAACGTCGCCTATGGACTGCGGCACCACTACCGGCTGCCGCGCTTCGCACTCGAAGAACGGGTCGAACAGGCACTGCGCGATGCCGCGCTGTGGGACGAGGTCAAGGACAAGCTGCACAGCAGCGCGATGAGCCTGTCGGGTGGACAGCAGCAGCGGCTGTGCATCGCGCGCGCCGTGGCGCTGCGGCCGCAGGTGCTGCTGCTCGACGAACCGACCTCGGCCCTCGATCCGATTGCCACCGGCCGCATCGAGCAACTGCTCGTCGACCTCCAGGGCGATTACACCATCGTCATCGTCACCCACAACATGCAGCAGGCGGCGCGGGTCTCGGCATATACGGCATACATGTTCCTGGGCGAACTGATCGAGTTCGGGCCGACCACGGAGCTCTTCACAAAACCCGGGAAACGGCAGACCGAGGATTACATCACCGGGCGGTTCGGGTAAATTGCCCTGACCCTCTTCCGGGGAGAGGGTCAGGGGCTCGGGACCGGAGATCCCTGATATGTCGATGATCTGATCGTGCGCATCGCCACCTGGAACGTCAACTCGCTCAAAGTCCGCCTGCCGCAGCTCCTTGCGTGGCTGCAAGTCCAGCCGATCGACATCGTCTGCCTGCAGGAAACCAAGCTCACCGACGGGAATTTTCCCGTGGCGGCGCTGGACGAAGCGGGGTACCACAGCCTGTTCGCCGGACAAAAGACCTACAACGGTGTCGCCATCCTGCTGCGCAAGGAGCGCCTGGGAAACGACGCCCAGGACATCGCGACGGACATTCCGGGGCTGGATGATCCACAGAAACGTCTCATCGCCGTCACCGCCGGCGGCATTCGCGTCGTCTGTGCCTATTTTCCCAACGGGCAGTCCGTGGGAAGCGACAAGTACGCCTACAAGATGCAATGGATCGCCGCGCTCACGCAATGGCTGCGCGGCGAACTCGCGATCCACTCCCGCCTCGCGCTCGCCGGCGACTTCAACATCGCGCCCGAAGCGCGGGACGTGCACGATCCGGCGCAATGGGATGGGCAGGTGCTGTTTTCGGAACCCGAGCGCGCCGCCTTCCGCGGCCTGCTGGAACTCGGCCTGTGCGACGCGTTCCGGCTCTTCGATCAGCCCGATCGTTCCTATACGTGGTGGGACTACCGCAACCTCGCATTCCGCCGCAAGATGGGCCTGCGCATCGATCACATCCTCTTGAGCGGCGCGCTCGCCGCGGAGTGCGCCGCCAGCACCATCGACATCGCCCCGCGCCGCAACGAACAGCCCAGCGACCACGCGCCGGTGATCGCCACGATCGGGTGACGGATCACGCCGCCAAACCGGCGAGCCATGCCGCCGCGGACGCTACGGAAACCCCGGCGCGCCGCTCCGCCTGGCGCAAGTCCCGCACGACCTGCGCCGCCTGCGCCCGGGGAAAACGCTCGGCGAGCTTCGCCAGGAACGGAGCGACCACATGGTCTGCCGTTTTGCATTCGGCAAGCAGTACCGGCTCCCCGTCTTCGCACACGGCGAAGTCGACCTCCCGCCCATCCTTGTCGCGGATATAGTGCAGGCGTATCGCGCGTCCCTCCGTATCCTCCAGGAACTGCACGTGCTTGAGCAGCATGGCAGCACACAAGTTCTCGAAACGCGGTCCCTCGCCGGCAACCAACCCGGCGTCGAAAAAATACACCTTCGGCTCCTTGAGGATGGCTCGTGCGATATTCCCGTGATACGGGCGCACGACAAACACGACATACAGCGCTTCGAGAATGTCGAGATATTTGGCAAGCGTGGTCGGGGATACCTGCAAGTCTCTCGCGAGCGACGCAAGGGAAAGGGGCGAACCCACGCGGGACCGCAGCATTTCGACGAACAGGCGCATGGTTCGGATTTCGTGGATGCGGGAAAACTCCAGCACATCTTCGCGAATCAATCCATCGAGGTAGGGACCGCGCCAGCGATCGGCATCCACGACTCGATCCGCAAGAAACGGTTCCGGGAAGCCGCCTCGCTCGAATAGGCGCTCCAGCGCCGCCTCCGGTGTCGCGCCCGATACAACGCACCATTCCCGTACCGAGATCGGATGCAGGCGCAGGCCGAAATATCGCCCCGCCAGGGATTCTCCCGATTGCCGGAAGGTGTCCATCCGCGCGCTGCCCGTGACGAGAATCGCCTGTCCCGGCGATCGCCCGTCGTAAACCCCCTTCAGATACGCTTTCCAATCGCGCATCTTATGAATTTCGTCCAAAACCAGGAGCGCTGCGCGCGGGTTCCAGCTTTGATCGAGCAGAATGCGCCGGTCGTTGGGAACATCCCAGTTCAGGTACTGCGCATGGGGATATGCCGATTGGATCGCTTGCGCAAGGGTCGTCTTGCCGACTTGGCGCGCGCCGGAAAGGAACACCATCTTCTTGCCGAGGTCGGCGCGGACAACTGCTTCCAGATATCGCTGCATTCGACTATTTTCCAGCAAAATGGAAAATAGTCAAGACTATCTTCCATTTTGATAAAAAATAGTCCGATCACCCGCACTTCAAATCCCGGATCTTGCGGGTGGTGGTGTTCCGGCCCGGACCGAGCCGGGCGGCGGCGCGCGCGGCGCGCCAGTTCGGCGCCCGCAAGTGCCATCCCCATCAGACCCGGCATGGCGGGTTCCCGAACAGAAGTGCCTCCCGGCCGCGCACCCGTCAGAAATACCCCGGATGCCGAGGTGAACGGTACATTGGACGGCAAGGAAATGGTGACCTCGGCGCCACATAAGGGGGCTGCGTTCGCGTCCGTCACCACGATAACAAACGGGACGACGGCAACTACCCAAGCAAGAACCCTACGTCGCATGAGCGCCTCCACCGGGAGACCGCGTCTGTCGCGCAGGCTCCTGGGCAATCTCCGCAACGATGGGTCAGTCGTCGGAATGCTCCAGCTTCAACTCCCGAATCTTGCGGGTGATGGTGTTCCGGCCCAGACCGAGCCGGGCGGCGGCGTCGATGCGCCGTCCTCGCACGTATTGGAGTGCCGCCCCGATGACGGCCCCCTCGAATTCGCGCGCAAGGTCGTCCATCAGCGATGATTCCCCGGCCTCCAGGCGCTTGCGCACTTCGGCCCGCAGGATCATGCGCCAGTCGCCGGAGCCGATTTTCGGAGCTCCGGCGTCGGGGACCTCGGCAACGGGCAATCGGGGCGAGGCGGCGAGCGCAAGCCCCCCCCCTCCGGCCTCGACGGGCACCGTGGCGGAACCACCCGGGTCCGCACGCAACTCCGCGGGAAGGTCCTCGACCCGGATCGACTGGGCCGGGGCAAGCACGGTGAGCCAGCGGCACAAGTTTTCGAGCTGGCGCACGTTTCCCGGAAATGGCAGCTGACCCAGGAACACCAGCGCCTCATCGGTGAAGCGCTTCGGTTCGACCCCCAACTCCTTCGCGCCGCGGGTGAGGAAGTGGCGGGCAAGCAGCGGAATGTCTTCCCGGCGTTCCCGCAGGGAGGGAAGACGCAAGCGGATGACGTTGAGGCGATGGAAAAGGTCCTCCCGGAAGCGCCCCGCCCGCACCAGGCCTTCCAGGTCCTGATGGGTCGCTGCGATCACCCGCGCATCGGCCTTGATGGCTTGCTGTCCACCCACCCGGTAATAGAACCCGTCGGACAGCACCCGCAACAGACGCGTCTGCAGATCCGCCGGCATGTCGCCGATCTCGTCGAGAAAGAGCGTGCCGCCTTCGGCTTGCTCGAAGCGTCCGCGGCGCGTGGCCTGGGCTCCGGTGAATGCCCCCCGCTCGTGCCCGAACAATTCCGACTCCAGCAGATCACGCGGAATCGCCGCCGTGTTGAGCGCGATGAATGGCCCCGATGCCCGGGTGCTGTGGCGGTGCAGCGCACGCGCGACCACCTCCTTTCCGCTGCCCGATTCCCCGGTCAGCAACACCATCGCGCTCGACTGGGAGAGGCGGCCGATGGCGCGGAACACTTCCTGCATGGCCGGCGCCTGCCCCAGGATTTCCGGCAGCGCGACCGATTCCTCGGCAGGTTCGCGCTGCGGCACCCTCTCATCCAGGGCCCGGCGGACGAGGGCGATCGCCTTGTCGACATCGAACGGCTTGGTCAGGTACTCGAACGCCCCACCCTGGAACGCCGATACCGC
>JAJYBQ010000181.1 GCA_021778935.1 Pseudomonadota bacterium
TCGTCGCTTTCCTACCTCAAGCAGTTCGATATCGACTATCTGAAGATCGACCGCTCCTTCGTTGCCGAGCAGTCCGAGCTTGGCCGCCAGATTGGCGTGCAGCGCTGCGCCAAACGTGTGCGCAAACCCGCCGACGACGTCGCTCGCTGCCCCGACGTCCGGCAGCCGCGGCAGCAGGGCGTGCGCCAGCGCGCTCAGATTCCATTGCGCAATCCCCGGCTGGCGGTACCAGCAATAGCGGCGGTTGCGGTCGGTGGTATTCGGCGTGTAGTGGGGATCGTAGGCGTTGAGAAAGCCATAGGGACCATAGTCGAGCGTCCAGCCGAGCAGCGACATGTTGTCCGTGTTCAGGACGCCGTGCACGAAACCCACCGACTGCCATTGCGCCAGCAGATGCGCCGTGCGCCGCGTGGTCTCGCGCAGCAGGGTCAGCGCTGCCGGCTCCCCGGCTTCGGCGGCGTCCGGAAAACAGCGCGCGAGGGCATAGTCGACCAATCGCGCCAGCGCGTCCGGCGAACCGCGGTCGGCAACATGCTCGAAATGCCCGAAGCGCAGAAAGCTGGGGGCGAGGCGGGTCACGACCGCCGCGGTTTCGACGGATTCGCGCGGAACCGGCAGATCGGATGCGACCAGACACAGCGCGCGGGTGGTCGGGATCCCGAGATGATGCATCGCCTCGCTGGCGAGAAACTCCCGGATCGACGACCGCAGCACCGCGCGGCCGTCGCCCATGCGCGAGAACGGGGTCCGTCCGGCGCCCTTGATCTGCACCTCCCAGATCGGGTATCCGGCCGCCTGGTCCGGGTCGGCGACCGCGACCTCCCCGAGCAGATGCGCCCTGCCGTCGCCGAGCTGGCCGGCCCAGACGCCGAACTGATGGCCGGAATACGCCGTGGAGAGCGGCGGACAATCGGCAGGCCAGGTCGAGCCGCTGAATTGTGCCGCCCAACGCGCGGGCAGATCGGGAGCCGATCCGGGGTCGGGCAATCCGAGCAGGCGCGCGGCCTCCGCGCTCCAGATCGCGAGGCGGGGGGCGGGCAATCCCTGCGGCGGCGTGGCCGCGTAGAACTCCGGTCCGAGACGATGGTAGGTCTGGACGGGATGGAGCACGCAGGCGGCGGGGGCGGGCCGGTGTGTCGGGCTACGCATCGATCAATCCTCCAGACGCCAACGTGGCCGCAGATGGTGGCAGGTATAGCCATCCGGATTGCGCGCGAGGTAATCCTGGTGCTCGGGCTCCGCGACCCAGAACGGTCCCGCGGGTGCAAGCTCGGTGACCAGCTTGCCGGGCCAGCGCCCCGATGCGTCGATCTGCGCGATGAGGTCGCTTGCCACCACCTTTTGCTCCTCGTCCAGGTAAAAGATCGCGGACCGGTAGGACGGGCCCAGGTCGTTGCCCTGGCGGTTGCGGGTGGTGGGATCGTGGATCCGGAAAAAGAACGCAAGCAGGCCGCGGTAATCGATCCGCCGCGGATCGAAGACGATTTCGATCGCTTCGGCGTGCGTGCCATGATTGCGATAGGTCGCGTCGGGCACGTCGCCGCCGGTATACCCCACCCGCGTCGACACCACGCCCGGCAGCCCGCGGAAGAGGTCCTGCATTCCCCAGAAGCATCCGCCGGCAAGAACGGCCTTGTTCTGCATCGTCGCCTCAGCGCGGAAAGCGGGTATCGGCCATCAGCAACGCCTCGAACTCCGGCATCGGAATCGCCGGGGAGTAGAGGTATCCCTGCGCGTAATCGCAGCCGAGTGCACACAACAGATCGTGCTGGGCGCGCGTCTCGACGCCTTCCGCAATCGTCTTGATGTCGAGCTTGTGCGCCATCACGATGATCGCCTCCACCAGCGCGCTGCTGCTGCCGCCGGCATCGAGATTGGCAACGAAGGAGCGGTCGATCTTCAGATAGTCGATATCGAACTGCTTGAGGTAGGAAAGCGACGAGAAACCGGTGCCGAAATCGTCGAGCGCCACCTCGATGCCGTTCTGGCGGCAAATGAGGAGCTGCTCGCGAACGTGCTCCGAGTCGGCCAGCAGCAGGCCTTCGGTGATCTCCATCACCAGCGATTTTCCGGTCAGGCCGGCGCTCTCCAGCACATCCACCCAGCGGAACTCCTTGCGATCGAACTCCACCGGCGAGCGGTTGACGCTCACCTCCACCTCCCGCCCGCAGCGCGCATGCCACACGACGACCGAGGAAACCGCCTGCAGGCAGACCCAGTTTCCCAGATCGTGAATGATCCCCGACTCTTCGGCCAGGGGAATGAAGATGGCAGGGCCCAACAGACCACGCTTGGGATGTTGCCAGCGCAACAGCGCCTCGGCCTTGACGATCCGGCCGCTCGCCAGGTCGACGATCGGTTGGTAGTGCAGCATCATCTGACCGACACTCAGTGCGTGACGCAGATCGTTGGTGAGTTCGCGCCGTTCGCGCGCCTCCTGGTCCATCAGTACCGTGAAGTAGCTGAACTGACCGCGACCGCGTTTTTTCGCCGCATACATCGCCTGGTCGGCATGCTTGAAGAGTTCCTCGATGCTGCCGGCGTCCCGGGGATACAGGGCAATTCCCGCGCAGCAGGAGATATGGCCGAATTCCGAATCCCCCAGCGCGAATGGAACCTGCATGTCGCGCAGGACATCCCGCACGGCCCGATCGATATCGGCGGTATCGGCGAAGTCCGTCAGGATGATGGCAAACTCATCGCCGCCGACGCGCGCGACCATATCCGTGCTGCGCACGTGGCGCCGGATGCGCCGCGCCGCATCGACCAGCAGGATGTCCCCTTTGTTGTGTCCGAGCGTGTCGTTGACCTCCTTGAACCGATCGAGGTCGATGTACACCAGGGCCAGCGACGATCCGTTGCGCGCAACCCGACGGGCGTCCAGCGCCAGCTGATCGAGGAACAGCCGCCGGTTGGGAAGCCCTGTGACCTGATCGAAGTAGGCCATCTGATGGATCTTTTCCTCGAACCGCTTGCGGTCCGTGATGTCCAGCATCGATCCGACATAATTGGTGATGTTGCCGCTGCCGTCCCTGACCGCGGTGATCGTCAGGTGTTCGGGGTACACCTCCCCGTTCTTGCGGCGATTCCAGACCTCCCCCGACCAGTGTCCGGTCTCGAGGATGGTCTCCCACATCGCGGCATAAAACATCTCGTCCTGCCGGCCCGAGTGCAACAGATCCGGCTGCCTGCCGATGACCTCCTCGGCCGAATACCCGGTGATCTCGGCGAACGCGCGATTCACGCGCAGGATCCGCGCCTTGGAATCGGTGACGATCACCCCATCCTGCGATTCGAATGCGATCGCCGCGATCCGCAGCGCCGTTTCGTGATCCTTGCGCTGCAGAACGATCCCCGTGATCGACGACGCGATGCTGAGCAGGATGCGATGAAACGACGTCGGCAACCGGTGCTCGAAGCTCGACAGGGCAAAGGTTCCGATCACCTTGTCCTTGCCCGACAGGATCGGCATCGACCAGCAGGCCCGCACATCGAAGTCATACGCCACCTGGCGCAAATCGCACCAGCGCTTGTCAGTCAGGGTATCGCGTACGAACTGGGCCTCGCGGCGGTAGACGGCATTGCCGCAGGACCCCGCGCCCGGCCCCGGCTTCAAACGGCTGAGCCGCTGCACCGCATCCGGAGGAAGCCCGGGTGCCGCGTACACGTTCAGGAACTCCTGGTCGTCGTCCAGAGTCATCACGGACGCCACCGAATTGGGCAGCAATCCCTCGGCAAGCCGGCAAATCTGGTTGGTGATATCGAGGTCATCGACCCCCTGCGCAACCAGGACCAGGATCTCCTGCAGAAGATTCAGCAGCTGACCCTGTTCGACATTCGACAGGTCGGCGTAATCGACATGGGACGTCAGGAGGTTTCCGCTCATCGCATCCGGCCAGGGCCCTGTGCAGGATCAGCGGCGAGTATAAGTCAGGCGACCGACCGCAGAAATCGCAAAAATAGCCCATCCCGACGCAAGGTATTCCGGCGCTTCCTTCCGGCGCCGTGTTCGTCCATGCCGTACAATTTTCGGGCAATCCGGATCCGGCTGCAGATCAGCCGCGCCCGGATCCGCGCTCTTCGATCCGCGTCTCCGCCGGCAACCGTGCATCCTTACGACATCGAACTCACCGACATCCACGGCGCGCGTCGGCAGCTGGGCGAATTCGCCGGCAAGGTGCTGCTGATCGTCAACGTCGCCAGCCGCTGCGGTTTCACGCCCCAATACGCCGGCCTGGAAGCGCTGTACCGGCGTCATGGGCCGCGCGGCTTCGTCGTCCTGGGGTTTCCCTGCAATCAGTTCGGCGGCCAGGAACCCGGCAGCGAAAACGAAATCCACCAGTTTTGCCGTGCGACGTACGACGTAGGCTTTCCGATGTTTGCCAGGATCGACGTGAAGGGCCGCGGCATCCATCCGCTGTATCGGTTCCTCACCGAGGCAGCACCCGGCATCCTGGGCACGAAGTGGATCAAGTGGAACTTCACCAAATTCCTCGTCGACCGGCAAGGGACGGTGCTCGCGCGCTATGCACCGTCGGTGCCGCCGGAAATGCTGGACCGAGACATCGAAGCGGCGCTGCAGGATTCGGCACACGCAGGAGAACTCGGGCGTGACCGAGCCGATCGCCGCTGAAACGACCCCCTCGGAGCGCGAGCCGGCGGTCCGTCCGGCGCCGCTTGCCGGCAGCACCCTGGCGCTCAGCCTGGCAACTTTCCGAACGTGCTCGACACGTCCATCGCCGACGTATCGATTCCGTCGATCGCCGGCAACTCAGTCCGCGGCGCCGCGCACCCGCCGGCAGACCTCCTCGGGCCGCATGTCGTCGTAGATCTCGAACGGCTGGCGGATCCAGGGCCGGTCCGGCAACCGCACCACGGCGTACTCCGGATCGACCCGCGCGCCGTCCTTGACCCAGAGCACCGCGGTGCGGATTTCCGTGATCGCCGGATAGCGCTCGCGCAGATGGGCGCGGACCCGCTCGATGGTCGCGCCGGTGTCGGCAAGGTCGTCGACGAGCAGCAGGCGGCCATGCAGATCGGCACCGGTGGTGGTGATGAACCGCGCGATATCGAGTTCGCCTTGTACCGTTCCGCCGGCAGCACG
>JAJYBQ010000182.1 GCA_021778935.1 Pseudomonadota bacterium
GAATCGGTCAGCGCGCCCGGCTTGTTCAGGATCTCCAGCGGGACCCGGGCCTTGCCCAGGTCATGCATCATGCCGGCGAGCCCCGCCTCCCGCACGGAGCGTTCGTCGGCCCCGGCCTGGCGGGCCAGCGCGATCATCATCGCGCATACGGCGGCCGAATGCATGTAGGTGTAGTCGTCGGCGTCGCGAAGCCGGGACAGGCTGATCAGCGCACTCGCGTTCCGCGACACCGACGCGGAGATCTCATCGACCAGGGCGTCGACGGCCCCGGTGTCGATCGCGCGGCCCATCCGGGCCTCGGTGAACATCGAAACCAGCGCCGGCTTGGCGCGATGCAGAATCGCCCGCGCCTCGCACAGTTCTTCGGCAAGGGACGTATGGTCCTTGCGCCGCACGGACGCATCCCGGGACGCGCGCCCGAGCCGCTGATCCACCTCGGCTTCCGCCTCTTCGACGCTTATCGCAGGGGCGGGCGGCTCGATGTCGGCGCCCAGTTCGGTGTCGATCCAGGCCTCCCGGATTCCGCTCTCGATGATGCGGCGTAATACATCTTCATTCCTGATCGGGAATCGCGACCGCCAGAACGGGTGTTCCATCCAGGAGGCACACAACTCGTCGACGAACATGCCGACCTTCAATTCGGCAACCGGCACACGCTTTCGCATCATTTCCCCGGCTGAATTTCCTGCCCCTGGTTTTCCGCAAGCACCCCGCTATGCGCAGGTCACCTGATTGCGTCCTTCTTGTTTGGATTGGTACATGGCGCGGTCGGCGCGATTGACGATCGCATCCGCATCGTCGCCGGAATAGGAACTCGCGACGCCGATCGACACCGTGATCGCGGGAAGCTGCATGTTGTCGGTGCGGCGCACCAGGCGGAGCGACCCGACCTTCGTCCGGATCGCCTCGGCCACGGTCATGGCCCGCTTGCCCGTCGTCTCCGGCAGGATCACGAGAAATTCTTCGCCGCCGTACCGCACCGCGTGATCGGTCTTGCGGATGCAAGCGCGGATGGCTTGCGCAACATTGCGGATCAGCGCGTCCCCGACCGAATGGCCAAAGCTGTCGTTGATCGCCTTGAACCGATCGATGTCGACCATCAGCACCGAAAATGCCTTGGTGGCGCCGACCTGCAGCAGCGCCTCGAACTCGGCGTCCATGCCGCGCCGGTTGAGCAATCCCGTCAACGGATCGATCGTCGCGGCGCGACGTTGTTCTTCCAGTTCGACCCGTAGCTGCTCGGCATCCGCCATCGCCGCCTCGAGTTGGGCCTGCAGCGCGCCGGCCCGAGCGCAGGTCGATTCGGCCGCGGTCAGCAGCCGCTTTGCCGCGGCCAACAGGACGTCGGGAGTGCGGCCGGGCGTGGCGTCGATTTCCGCCACGGCCCGGCGCACTTCGACGCTGAAATCATCCGTGGACCGACGCGCGTCGGAAATATTGGCCGACACCGAGTTCAGAATTCTTTGCAACGTATCCGACATGCTGTCGGACATCGATCCACCGCTGCCCAGGATATGTTGTTCGTATAGATCCCGCCAGATCTTTTCCGGAACTGCCGATCCCTGCTCCGCAAACGGCTGCAATGCACCGCGGATCTCGCCATTGAGGTTGGCCAGGTAGACGTACGCGACGGTGTACGGAACCGGGCTCGGACCGGTCTGCAGGTCTTTGAGGAGGGAAAGAGCGCGGGCGGCAAGGCGTTCCGCGTCGGGTGGCGCATCCGCGATTAAACGGACGTCGGTGAACATGGCTTGAAATCAGCGAATGGGCGTTGCTGCACAGCCTACCAAAATGCCGAACCGTATGGGCGAATCTTACGAATCCGGGCCGATCGGAAACGCGCCAATTGGGTTGCGATCGCCGCGCTATTTCCGCAATGGATCGCCGCCCAGCCGCCCCGCATCCCAGGGGCACCCCGGTCCACTACCGCAGATTGCCGGTGTGGCCGAGGCAATACCGTCCCGGCTGAGGCCAGACCGTCAGACCGTGTGGTTCCATCCCAACCGGGATCTGGCGCACGGCACCGGTCGCGGTGTCGAAACGATAGACGACGTCGTCAAATCGGCCGGACAGCCAAAGCGCGGTTCCGTCGGCGCTGACATTACCCATGTCGGGGCTGCCACCGCCGGGAATCGCCCATTGGGCCACGACGTTCCCCGATGCGAAATCGATCACGGTCACGCCGCCTGCGCCGTGGCGGGATCCGTGGATGCGGTGGGATCCACGATTGGTGACGTACAGGAACCTGCCGTCGCGGCTCGGATAGAGGCCATGGGTGCCGAGCCCCGTTCGAATGAAGCCGACTTCGCGGAACGCATCGCCGTCGAGAACGTGCACCCCGTCGGCATCCATGTCGGCAACGTAAAACCGTTTGCCGTCGGGCGCGATCCGGATGTCCTGCGGCATCCCGTGCCGCCCGGAAAACGGCTCCATCGCGGTACGGTCGAGCGTATGGGCCCCGGGGATTTCCCGGAACCGGGTCCGCGGCATCGCCAAGACCAGATAGCCTGCCACCTTCTTGTGGACCAGGTCGATCTTGACGACGCTGCCATTGAATTCGCACGTGAAGATCGCGTAGCGGCCGTCGATCGAGAAGTCCGCATGGTTGATCCCGTCACATTTCGGCGCTGCGATCGAATATTGGAGCGCGAGCGTCCGGGGGTCGCGAAAATCGAGGCGCCGATGCGCTTCGGCGACGATGATGGCGGACGCGCCGTCGGGGGTGGAATAGATGTTGTAGGGGTCGTCGACCGCGATGGCCTTTCCGGGCTTTCCCGTGCGCGGATCGATCGGCGTCAGGCTGCCGTCGTGAGTGCCCTCCGCGTTGTTGGCAACCCACAGCGTGCGCAGGTCATAGGACGGCACGATGTGCTGCGGCGACCGTCCGACCTTGAACCGGTCGACCACCTGCATCGTGGCCGGATCGATCACGTATACATCGTCGGAGCGGATGTTGGGGACATACACCCGGGGAAGATCGTTGCGCACTGCGGGGCTCAAATGCCCCGCGGCGGTCTCGCTGTAGAGGTTCTTCGGGTTTACGACCGCGGGCATCCCCGGAACCGTCCTTGCAGGGTCCGCAGGCGCCGGCCGGGATTCGCCGGCGACACTCGTTGCCGCAAAAGCGCCAGGAACCAGCGCCGTCAACGCCAGCAGCGCCGCGCCGAGCCGGGACGGGTGGAGAAATCGGGAGGGAGCGCGCATCGCAACCTTTCGCACAAGGGTTTCTTAGTGGGGCGAAAGGTTACAGGAATCCACAAGGTCAAATGAAATGGACCAGTTCTCCGGCAATCGGCGGCAGAGGAGCGGAACACGAAGAAATGCCGGTGGCGAGCTTTGCAATCGCGCTCCCGCCCCACGGTCCGACCGATCGGCGCTCGCGATTGCCGAGCGGGTCGCGATAGTAGCGTTTGGTGCGGGGAGGCGGAAGGTCGGCGATGACTTCGGCAATTCGTTCCCCGGAAAATCCGGTGCCATATAGGTCGCTGCTGCCGTACGTCTGGCGAATTTGCCCTCGCACCGCCTGGATGATGGCCTCCGGTTCCCAACCGCAGTCCACCACGTTGCAGGCACGCTCGCGCCCATGCTGCCGATCGCCCAGGTTGACGACCGGAGTTCCAAGGTAGGCGCACTCGCGAATGCCGACACTGGAGTTGCCGACCAGGCAGCGGCTCTGCTGCACCAGGCGCAAGAACAACCGGCCCTCCAGGTTGTTGATCTTCCATAGCGGCACCGCCGGGAATTCCTTTGCAAAATCCGCCACCGCGCAACCCGCTGCGGCGGAGCCCGCATCGCTGTTCGGGTGGAAGGCCAGGACGGGAAGGCCTACTGCCGCCACCGCCTCGAGGGTTGCGCGCATCTGACGATAGGACGCAACATGCTCGGTGGTGTCGGCGTGCTGCAACACCACGACGAAATCCCGATCCACGGGGAAATCGTTCAGGCCCTGCGCCGCAAGCGCCTGCTGCAGATCTGCGAGCGGAATCCGGGTCGACGCGCGGGCCAGATCGATCGAGGGGCAACCCGTGACGTAGATGGTCTCCGGATGCTCCCCCATGTTGATCAGACGCTGTGCGGCATGGAGATTGGCCACCAGGTGAACGTCTGACAATTTCGTGACCGCATGGCGCACGCGCTCGTCGATGTTGCCGGTGATTTCGCCGCCCTGCACATGGATCAGCGGGATGCCCAGATAGGATGCGGCCACCGCGGTGCCCAAGGTTTCATAGCGGTCGGCAATGGTGACCACCCAGTCCGGCGCACTTTCTGCCAGGTGGCGCGCGGTGAATAGAATGGTTTGCGCCGTCGTCTCCGCCATCCGGATCGGCTCATTTCCCGGCACCAGGGTCTCCCCTTCGGCCAGCACCGCGAACCCGTCGGCACGGATGTGCTCGACCACCCGCCCGTGCGAGGAGGACAGGGCAGCGCCGGAGCACAGACAGGCAACGTCGACCTTGCCTTGGTCGCGCAACGCCCGCAGCGCGGTCCGAATGCGGGAGTAGCTCGGGCGGGCCGTGATGGCCACAAGAACCTTCTTACGCGGATCGGACATCGTTCCACTCCAGCGGGTGATCCGGATCGAGCCGACGGATCAGCGTCCGGCCCACGAGGCGTTCGAGGTCGTCATATGCGAGGCCGCCGCCGGGTTTCTTGTATGCCAGGTCTTCGCGCGTCAACCGATGACCGGCCGGCAACGAGCGTGTCGCCACCACGGAGCGTCCAAAGATTCCGGGGTCATAGCCCAAGCCATCCAGACGCCGCTCCTTCGCGACCGGACGTTTGCGCATGGTGCCGGCAAAGCGGACTCCCTCGACCAGGGAGCGGAGGCCGTCCGGCGTCAGTGATGCCGCGACGTCCGGGCCGAACATGCGCGGATGCAAGGTCAGATGCACTTCAACGATCGACGCGCCGAGATAGGCCGCAACCACGGCGGGAACCGCCGATGCGGAATGATCCGACAAGCCGACCGGCCGCGGTGCCGCACGTTCCATCAGATCGGAGAAGCAGTTCATGCCGACTTCCTCCGGCGGCGTCGGATATCGGCTGGTGCAATGCAGGAGCGCCACCGACGAACCGCCCGCCAG
>JAJYBQ010000183.1 GCA_021778935.1 Pseudomonadota bacterium
CGCATGCAGATCGAGCACCATTGTGTCGTCGGCGGCCGCTGCGCGCACGCCTTGCGCCGCGACCGGCTTCCACGACGGCGTATAGCTGTCGACCCAATGCGACCGCGCAAGGTCGCCATAGCTTGCCTGCCCCAGGATGCGCTCGATCGGCGTGATCGCGATCGTCCGACTGCTGTGCGGCATGCGCACCCAGACGTTCTGTCCCTGCATCAGGACGCGTTCCGACGCATAGCGCCCGCTCAGCACGTCGATCTCGGCGGCGTCCCGCCCAATGCAGACCCGCATGTCTTCCGCGCCCCATTTCGCGCTGGTCAGACGGATGCGCAACTGCCCCCCGCCGTTGCCGACCCGAACCTGGTCAATCGCGGCCAGCGCGGCAGCGGGATCGGAGGAAGCGGTGACGGCACCCTGTGCCGGGGCGGCGGCGACCACCACCGCCACCGCAAGCACGGAAATGCCGGATGGAGTCATTTCATGCATGTCCAAGTTGCTCGATGATGCTCATGCCGCGAACCGTGCGTCCCGGAACGCGGCCGATCAGACCGCCGAGCGCGACGAACCCGATGAACGTCAGCAGCGCCGCCGGGGCGGAGAAAAAAATCTGCAGCGGATACCCGAGCGAGCGACCGGGCGGGGGCGGCATCGGAATGTTGGCGACGCTCACGGCGAACGACAGGATCGCTGCCACCCCGATGCCGATCACCGATCCCGCCCCCATCACCATCGCCCCTTCCAGCGCAAAACTCGCCTGAATCGACCGCATGGGGAGTCCGATTGCCCGCAGCACACCGATTTCGCGGATCCGCTCCATCACGCTCATCAGCAAAGAATTGGAAATCGAGAGCAGCACCACCAGGATGAGGATCAGGCCGAATATGGAAAAGATCACCCGATAGATCGACACGACCTGGCCGTAGAACGGATCAACCGCAAACCACGGCTGCACCGCGAGATCCGGAAAGGCGCGCCGCAAGTCCCGCTCCACGGCAGACAGCCGATCGCCGCGCTTCAACACCACGACGATGCGGGACGCGCCGTCGAGCCCGAGCAACGATCGCGCAGCCGCCAGCGGAATCGTGACCCCGCGGCGGTCCAGCGCGGGTATCCCGGTTCGGTAGGTTCCGCGAACCGAAAAATCCATTGCGTTCAAGACGCCGTCCCGATTCGTCACCAGAACGGTGACGAGGTCGGCGGGATGGATGCGCAATGCCCCGGCGAGGTCCGCGGCCACGGTGATGCCGTTGCCGCCGCCGTCGCCGAGGCCGGTGCCGGAAACCACGGGCAGGAACCCGGCGTTCAGACGCGCCTCCTTTTCGACGTCGACGCCGCGACCGACGAACGATGCGGTGCGCTTCCCCGTCGCGAGCAGGCCCTCGAAATGAATGCGTTCCATGGTGAATCGCACATCGGGATCCCTCGCCAGGAAGGCTGAGATCCGGGCATCCTGCGATCCCGTCAGATCGTGGCCGGGCACGGGGGATCGGATCTGCAGATCGCCGGTTTCGCCGTCGATGATCGACTGACGCAACCCCGCAAAGGACGCCAGGACGAAACCGATGCTGAGCAGGATTGCCGCGACGCCTCCGGCGACGACGGAGATCGCGAGCATGGAGCGCCGCCGGTTGCGCATCGTGCTCCGGGCCGCATAGCGCAGGACGTTCATTCGGCCAGCACTCCATCGCGCACATGGCAGCAGCGGTTCACGCGCTCGGTCACGCGCGCGTCATGCGTGGCGATCAGGAACGCCGTGCGGGTGCCCTGCTGTAACGTCGCAAAGCAGTCGAGCAGCCGGGTCGCCGCAGCAGCGTCGAGGCTGGCCGTCGGTTCGTCGGCCAGGACGATGTCGGGCTCGGCGACCAGGGCGCGCGCGGCGGCAACCCGCTGCTGCTCGCCGCCGGAAAGTCCCGACGGGCGATGGTGTTCACGGTGCGACAAGCCGATCCGCGCCAAGGCGGAACGCGCCCGCTCCCGGCGCTGGGCCCGGGACTGGACAGAATGCAACAGCGGAATTTCGACGTTTTCGAGTGCACTCAGGACCGGAACCAGATTGCCGCTTTGGAAGATGAACCCGATCCGCGTCCGGCGAAAGGTGTCGGCCGCACGCCCCCCCGGGGGAGGCGCGTCGGCGCCGTCGTAGACAACCCTTCCGGAGGTCGGCGCATCCAGCAGACCCAGAATGTGGAGCAGCGTGCTCTTCCCGCTGCCCGACGGGCCCAACAACGCACACATCTGCCCCGGATACAAGGAGAGCGAGGCCTGCTTCAAGGCGACGACGTCACCCGCCCGCTGGCGGTAGATTTTCGATACTCCGAAGGCCGCAACGCAGGGCCCCTCCCGGGGCGCCGTGGCACGGATCTCCGGAGCGTCGGCGTTCACCGCCCGCCCCAGATCGTGGTCGCAACGCCGGGCGATGCGGCCTTCGCGGCACCGAGATCGCGCGCGCTTTCCGATCCATTCCCGGCACGGTGCGCCAGCACGGCAAGCCATGCCAGCGCGGTCGCCCGATCGCCCGGGCTCATCGTTTGAAACCCCGGATTGCGATACGCATGAGCCAGATCCCGACGGGCAACCGACCCCTGACCGAAAAGCGCGGGAATTTGCGCGCAGGTGATTCCCCGAACCATCTCGACCTCCAGTCGCTGCGAGGCGGGGGTGTCGGCCCTGGCGGCGATATCGGCAGCCTGCCCCATCAAATCGAGCGCAAGATGGAGGTTGGCCAGCCGGCTCCACGGCAACCATCCGTCGCGAGCCATCAGCGCTGCGAGGCTTCCTTCATAGACCAGCGGAATCGGATCGGCGGGGTGGCTTGCCGCTACGTTCCGGGCGAAATCGAAGGCGGACTCGACGGTCTCCGGGTCCATCTTCGCCCTGTCGAAGCGCGCGATCATCTCGCGGATTTCCGGATCGGCATGGACTCCGTAGCAGCATGCCGACCGCGGACCTGCAACCGCCGCGGCAATCACGAGAAGCCGTGCGAATACCGTTCCGGGCTTGTGCATCGGGAACTTCCTCCTTGGTCGGGTCATCCTGAACCTATGCCTCCTCGACGACGGCCGCCGTCGCATCCCCCGCGGGAGAAACGTACGCGGCCAGATACGCGCCGCCATCGCCCCCCTGGCAATGAATCCACTGCGCCGCCGTGGCAACGACCGTGGGAAACGCGGCAGCCTGCCCATGTCCGACCGCCGCGCCGACATCGATCACCGGGATGCGCGAGCCCCGGAACAATCGGGCGACGTCATTCCGATAGCAACGGCGCCAGCATCGGGGGCCGTGCAACACGGTCACAATGCCGCGCAGCCCCGCCGTGGCCAGCCCCGCTTCGCGCATTGCCGCCGCGGCGGCGCGCTCCAGCGCATCGCAATTCCCACCATCGCCCCCGGCGTCCGTTACCGTGGTCCGGCCCAGGCCGCTGAGCAGGGCCTGGGGCGCGGCGTTGCGCCGAACCATCGCCGCGTACGTCTCCAGGACGAGCGCCGTAGCGCCTTCGGAAATCGGACCGACCGACGCATCGCCCCCGTTCTCGACCGGAACATATGCCGCCGACTGATCGGCGAGGAACCGATCGGAAACCTCGTTGGCCCCGAAAACACACAGGCGCTCCTGGTGCCCCTGGCGAACGAAAAGCATGCCGGCGGCCAGGCCCGCATCCCCACCGACCAGCGTGGTGTTGAACCCTTTCAGTCCGTACGCGATCGAAACGGCCCCCGCCGCCGCGTTCAAGGTGGTCAGGGGAAACTGCGACGCGCTTGCAAACTGCGGGCCGTCTTCCATGACGCTGCGCATGAATTTCCGCACCGCCGTGTGCGATCCGGCCGAGACGGCGCCGATCACCCCGCAGGGGGCGAGCAGATCGTCGCGATCGACGGCGATTCCCGCATCCACGAACGCGAATTCCGCCGCCGCCAATGCAAACCGGATGAGCGGGGGGCTACGCCGAAAGGCTTCCAGGCGGCCCTCCATCGGCGGCAGCGCACAGGCCATCGCGGTCGTGATTCCCGGGACATCCGGCGCCAACGCATCCGCCCGGATCATCGCGCGATCGAACCATTCGGGATTCGCGGGAAGACACTTGCCGACCCCGGTGACGAACGTCCGCTGCCGGATCGGCGCCCGCGGTGTCGCGGGCGCGCGCCTCGAAAGGACGACGGAAGCATTGTTCCCGCCGAAACCGTACTTGTTGCTGATGAATGTCTCGTTGCGCACCGCCCGGGGTTCGGGACCGACGACGTTCGCGGGTGCGCAGCCCGGACGCAGCGAGGAAAACCCCGCCGTCGGTGCGACGAGCCCCCGTTCCGCCAGTGCGATCGAAACGGCGATCTCCAGCGCTCCGCAAGCGCCGAGCGTATGTCCCAGAAATCCCTTGAGGGAACTCACCGGGACGGCGCATCCAAACACGCGAACGGTTGCAATCGATTCGGGAATGTCGTTGGTATCGGTGCCGGTGCCATGGGCAGACACGTAATCCACGTCTTCCGGGACGATGCCGGCATCGCGCAAGGCGCCGCGCATGGCCGCCTCCAACCCGTGCCCGCTCGCGTCGACCGCGGTCTCGTGGAATGCATCCCCCGATAGCGCGTAGCCGCGCACGAACCATGCGCCTTGCGCCCCGCGAGCCCGCGCATGACGTGCCGATTCCAGCAGCAGTGCGCAGGCGCCTTCGCCGAGCGTGATCCCGGATGGCCGGGAAAACGGCGCCGCGCCGACCCGACTGACGGCGCGAAGGCTGTTGAAGCCCGCCAGGATCGACAGCGAAACCGTATCGGTGCCCACGATCAGCGCCGCCGGCACCATCCCGGAGCGGATGAGGTCGGCACCGATGCCGATCGCCGCATTGCTCGAAGAACATGCGGAAGACACGGTAAGGCGCGGTCCGCCGGATCGCAACATCGTCGTCAGCACACCCGCCGGATGATCCGTCAGCGAACCCGCGAAATCCGTCGGCCGCGCCGCCCCGCCCGCGCGCGAAGTCGCCGAGTACATCCGCTCCAGAGAGTGGATGCCGCTATGCGAACTTCCAACCACGATCGCGGCGCCGGCATGCGAAAACGCCGCAGA
>JAJYBQ010000184.1 GCA_021778935.1 Pseudomonadota bacterium
GTCGGCTGCCGTCGCTTCGTGGAGGAACACGTCCTGCGCGCCGTCGCCGGCGAAGCTGATGGTGAAGAGTTGCGTCTGCCCCGCCTGTGCTGGCGTCACGGCGGCCAGCGCCTGGTCGAGCAGGTCGAATTGCGAGTAGATCGTCTGCTCGGACTGCGTGTCCTCGGCCCGGGCGGTGTTCGCGTCCGGCGGCGCATTCCACAGTTGTGCGCCGGGATCGATCGCCCACTGCGGTGCGAGCGTCAGGCCGAACGCCAGTACGAACGCCGCCGCGCGGCGCCAGGGGGAAAACGACGTGGGCGGATGTTGCGGCGCTCGATTCTCGGGGTCGTCGGTCGCCAACGTCTCCGTCGTCGGCGCGGATTCCGGAAGACGCACGGCCGCCGCCGCGTACGCCAGCGACAGCCAGATGAGGGGCGCCCAGGCCAGGGTGTCATATCGGCGATCGATCGCCGGGATGGCGTCCGCCGCCACTGCCAGCGCGGAGGCGGCAAGCGATTCGATGCAGGCCAGCGCGAACGCCGCCGTCGCCAGAGGGAGGAACCCGCGCCGCGCGTCCTGCGGTTCGCCCGCCAGTTCGGCGATCCACCATGCCGCGGCGAGCGCCGGCAGCGCCCAGAAGCTGACGGCAGGCAGGGCGAGCGGGTCGAACTGGCCCGCCCGGGTTCCGACGGCGTAGAAGTCGTAGGTCACGCCCAGCGCCAGATTCAGCAGGAACAGCCAGAGCAGCTGGGTGCCGCTCGCGCGCACCAGACGCCATGCGCCGGGGAGGAAAAACCAGAAGGCAAACCCGCCCAGCAGATTGCCGGCGAGCCCGCCGGCGAAATCCCGTTCGGGATCCGGTCTCACGTCAATGTCCCGACGAGGGTTTGCCGCCCGACATTGGTGCGCCGGTGCGTAGGCGCAGCGCCGCCGCGTCGGATTTTCCGGCGATGATCGAATCGATCGCCGTCAATGCCCGGCCGATTCCGGCTTCGATCGCGGCATGCTCTTCACGCCGCGGCGGATGCAGCACGAAGTCCGCGACTTCCTGCGCCAGTCCCTGCGTGCGCGGGTGCCCGATGCCGATGCGCAAGCGCCAGAAATCGGGCGTGCCGATCCGGGCGCAGATGTCCTTCAAGCCGTTGTGTCCTGCAAGGCCGCCGCCCTTCTTGAGGCGTACGTCACCCGGCGAGAGGTCCAGTTCGTCGTGCGCGACGAGGATCTCTCCGGGGGCGATGCGATAGAACGCCGCCACAGCCTGGACGGACTGTCCCGACAGGTTCATGTAGGTTGCCGGCTTGAGCAGCCAGACCTCCTGCCCCGCTACCGATGCGCGCGCGATGTCGCCGAAGAACTTCCTTTCGGGACGAAACGACGCCCGCGTGCCGGCAGCCAATTCCTCGACGAACCAGAATCCGGCGTTGTGACGGGTACGCTCATATTCGGCCCCCACGTTGCCGAGGCCGACGATCAGGCGGATGCCTTGGGTCATTGCGATATCGCTGAAACGCAACGGGGATCAGACTCCCGCGGGATGGCTGCACAGCCAGGCTCCCCCGCCCCGTCATGGGGCCGGGGGAGCGAACTTCTTCTTCCGCGCTTCCGTTACTTCTTCTTGGCCGGCGGGGCCTTCGCGCCGCCCTTCGCAGCAGCAGCAGGCGCGGCCGCCGCGGCATCCGCCGCCGGTGCCTCTTCCTTCGCGCCGGCCGGCACGGTCACCGTGACGAGCACCGGATTCTCCTTGCCGCGCCGCACGAGCGACACGCCTTCCGGCAGCTTGATGTCGGACGCGTGGACGGTTTGCTGCGCCGTCAGGCCGGACAGGTCCACCTCGATGAACTCGGGCAGATGGCGCGGCAGGCAGGCGATGTCGACCTCGGACGCGACGTGACCAACGATCGCCGCGGCGATCTTCACCGCCGGCGAATTCTCGGTGCCGACGAAGTGCAGCGGTACGCGCATGTGGATCGGTTGGTCCTCGGCGATGCGCTGGAAGTCGATGTGCAGCACGCTGGGCTTGTACGCATGCATCTGGAAATCGCGCAGCAGGACGCGCTCCGTTTGACCGTCGAGTTCCATTTCCAGGATCGAGGAGTGGAACTTCTCACGGCGCAGGGCGTGAAACAGCGGGTTGTGGGCGATTTCGATGCTCACCGGTTCCTTGCCGGCTCCGTACAGGATGCCGGGAACCTTGTCCTGGCGGCGCAGGCGGCGGCTCGCACCAGTGCCTTGCGCGGTTCGTTTACTGGCGATGATTTTCATTTCGTACTCCGTTGGTTTGCGATGCCCCTTTGGGTCGGACCTCTCCGCGAATGCGGAGGATTGCCCGGTGCCATCGGTCCGCGGGCCGCGACCAGCCGCGGCGGACCGGCTGCACTCACTCGATGAACAGGGAACTCACCGAGTCTCCGCGCGCGATGCGCGAAATCGTCTCCCCCAGCAGCGCCGCACAGGAAAGCTGCCGGATCTTCGGGCAACTTGCCGCCGCTTCGCTCAGGGGAATCGAATCGGTGACGACGATCTCGTCGAGCACCGAGTCCATGATCCGATCCACCGCCTTGCCGGACAGCACCGGATGCGTGCAGTACGCGCTCACGCGCACCGCGCCGCGCTCCCGCAAGGCGCTGGCGGCGTGGCACAGCGTATTGGCCGTGTCCACCATGTCGTCCATGATCACGCAACTGCGGCCGTTCACGTCGCCGATGATGTTCATCACCTCGGCAACGTTGGCACGCGGGCGGCGCTTGTCGATGATCGCCAGATCCGCGTCGAGGCGCTTGGCCAGCGCGCGCGCGCGCACCACGCCGCCGATGTCCGGCGACACGACGACGAGGCCGGCAGGGTTGCGTTTCCAGACGTCGCCCAGCAGGATGGGACTGGCGTAGATGTTGTCGACCGGGATGTCGAAAAACCCCTGGATCTGGTCGGAATGGAGGTCCATCACCAGCACCCGGCTCACCCCGGCGGTCTGCAGGAGGTTGGCGACCACCTTCGCGCTGATCGCAACTCGGGCGGAACGCGGGCGCCGGTCCTGGCGCGCATATCCGAAGTACGGAATCGCCGCCGTGATCCGTCCGACGGACGCGCGCTTGAGCGCATCGACCATGATGACCAGCTCCATGAGGTTGTCGTTGGTCGGCGCGCAGGTGGGCTGGAGTACGAAGACGTCCTTGCCGCGGACGTTCTCGTTGATCTCGACGAAAATCTCGCCGTCGGAAAATCGCGACACCGAGGCGCGTCCGAGCGGGATGTTGAGATGCTGGACGACGGCATGCGCAAGTTTCGGGTTGGCGTTACCCGAAAACACCATCAAATTATCCGGCACTAGTGCGGACATACGAGACAGTCTTTCTCAGCCGGAGGCCCACTTGTCATGGCCGCAGGGGATGTGCGAAGGAGTGCGCAAACCCCCTTGGGGGCCGATCCGCAGGCACCTCGCAGGTGCTGGCTGGGGAGGAAGGATTCGAACCCTCGTATGGCGGAATCAAAATCCGCTGCCTTAACCAACTTGGCGACTCCCCAGCACGAAACCGAAATCGGTACGCTACCAATCCGCCAGCGCGAACTCCGGCAAGCCCGGCACTGCCCAGACGGACCATCGCTGCCCGGGCGGAACCGCGTCTCGCAATGAACCGGCGACCCGCTGTGCTGCATCCAGGTCTCGGAACACGCCAAAACATGCGGACCCCGAGCCGCTCATGCGGGCCGGACCATGCCGTTCCAGCGCCTGCAGCGCAGCATTCACCGGCGGAACGCTCCGACGCACCACCACTTCCAGATCGTTGGATCCGAAAAGGCCGGCCGCTGGATCGGAAAGCGCCGCGGAAAAGCCCGATATTGTCGTCCGTTTGTGATCTCGTGTCAATTTCGGATCGGAAAACACCCCTGCCGTGGCCACCGGGACGCCCGGAAACACAATGACATACGCTGTGGCCGGCGCCGGGACCGGAACGCACCGCTCCCCGATTCCCTCAACGAACGCCGCGCCGCGCCCGAGGAAGAATGGCACGTCCGCTCCCAGGCCGAGCGCGAGTTTCGCCAGTTCGTCGCGGCTCCGTCCCAGGTCCCACAGGCGGTTGAGCGCAATCAGCGTGGTCGCCGCGTCGGACGATCCGCCGCCCAGGCCGGCACCGACCGGAATGCGCTTCTCCACCCGGATCTCGACCCCCGGGCGTCCGCCGCCGGGTACGGTCGCCTGCAGCGCCCGCGCCGCTCGCACCGCGAGATCCCGGTCCTCCGGCCCCGTCAGGTCGCCGGTGCGCACAACCTGTCCGTCGTCGCGCCAGATGAAATCGAGCGTGTCGCACAGATCCACCGGAACGAAGACCGACTGCAGTTCGTGGTATCCGTCGTCCCGTCTCCCCACGACGTGCAGGAATAGATTCAGCTTGGCGGGCGCGGGCAGGCCCAAAAAATGACGCGGCAAATCCATCGGTTCACGATCCCGTCTGATCCAATATCACCCGCAGGCCCACCTGCGGCATTCCATCCTGCGCCGGCCGGTTCATCCGCAGGCGCCGGCGCGTGCCGAAATCCACGGTGACGATCCATCCATCCTGCTCGAACCGCCGCGTGAACCCGTCGGCGGCAAGCGTACGGAAGGGCCGCCCTGGGGACGGCCGGCCCCGCACCCAGTCCGGTAGCCCGGCCACCGGCAGCGACCAGCCCAGCACGCGGCGGGACAAGGATTGCGCGTCCGGCCCGCGCTCGATCCGAACCGTGCCGCCGTCCGGAACGAGCACCCGCGCACCGCCGCGTTCGGTTTCGATGCGCGCCAGCGTGGCGCCCAAGGGGGAGACGAGGTCCAGCGTCAACGCCTGTCTGCCGACCAGCAGGGAAAACCGGCCCGTCCAGGCCTTTTGCTGCCGCGCTCCCGTCACGGCGAGCGCGAAGCGCCCCTCGTAGTCCCGTTGCGCTGCCGGCGGTGGCGGCAGACTCGCGCACGCCGCGAGCACCAACGCCGCGGCGGCAGCCGAACTTCGCGACCGCAATGATCCCGACATCAGGGCTTGATATGCAGCCGCCGCAGGGTTTCCTGCAGCGTACCGCTGTCGCTTAGAT
>JAJYBQ010000185.1 GCA_021778935.1 Pseudomonadota bacterium
GGCGTTGTTGCCGCGGCGCGGCGCGCGCTTGCGGATCGAAGCACTCGGACCCGTGGTGCGGGCATCGCTGGAGCTCGCACCGCCGGCGATTCGGGAGGAGGCCGAATGACCACGGATGATCCGCTAGTGTTGGTCGTCGACGACGACCGGCTCGTCCTGGTGACCTTGTGCGCCGGTCTGCGGCAGGCGGGGATCGATGTCATCGAGGCGGATAACGGCGATGACGCGATTCTCCTGGCGCGGCAGCACAAGCCACGACTGGCGATCCTGGACATGCGCATGCAGGGAAAGTCGGGGATGGATGTGGCGCGATACCTTGCTTCCCTGACGCCGCCGATCGATTTCCTGTTCCTCTCCGCGTTCAACGACGCGCATACGGTCGACGAAGCGAAGCGCCTCGGGGCGCTGGGATACCTGGTCAAGCCGCTGGATGTCCAGCAGATCGTGCCGGCAGTGCGTGCGGCGCTGGCGCACGCGCAGGGGGGGCGACCGCCCGCCACCGCGTCCCCGGCCGCGCCGGCCCTATCTGGCGACGCCCGATCCGACGAATCGGTCGCGATCGGAATCCTGATGGAGCGGCTCCGGCTCGACTACCGGCGCGCGGCCGAAGCGCTGCGGGCGCAGGCCCAGGCGGAAGGCGGGGACGTCGCGGCGCTGGCGACGAGCATGGTGGAAGCGGCGAACCGGCTCAACTCCATTCCCCGGTGACGGCGGCCGCTGCGGGCGCCGCGCGCGATATCGGGCGCGGCACCATGGCGCGGCCGTCACCCACCCCGCAACGTGAAATAGAAACAAGCCCCCTTCCCGGGCTCCGACTCCGCCCAGATCGCCCCGCCGTGCTTGCGCACGATCCGCTGGACGGTCGCCAGGCCGATCCCGGTTCCGGGAAATTCGTTCTGGGAATGGAAGCGCTGGAACAGTCCGAAGATCCGGTCCGCGAAGCGCATGTCGAACCCCGCCCCGTTGTCCCGCACGAAATACACCGGGACGCCGTCTCGCTCTCCGTCACAGCCAAACGCGATCTGCGCCGGTGCCGCGAGTGCCGTGAACTTGAACGCATTGCCGAGCAGGTTCTGCAACGCGATCCGCAATAGCACCGGATCTCCGTCCGCAACCAGGTCGGGTGCGATTGCGAACTGGACCTTGCGGGCAACGTCGTTCGCACGCAACTCGTCGGCGAGCTCTCGTCCCAAGCCACTCAAGTCAACCTGCTCGCGCTGCAACGCCCGGCTCGTGCGCTGCGCCATCCCCAGCAGGGCATCGATCATGCGATTCATGCGCGCGGCCGCCGCCACGATCCGCTGCAGATGCTCCCGGCCGATGCCGTCGAGACGCTCACCGTAGTCCTCGAGCACGATGTTCGCGAACCCCTCGACGATCCGCAGCGGTGCACGCAGGTCGTGCGAGATGGCGTAGGAGACCCCTTCCATCTCCTTGGCCGAGACGTCGAAGCGCCGGGCCTGTTCCGCCAGGGCGTCCTGGGCGGACCGTAGCTCCCGTTCGAGGCGTGCCGTCTTCCGCAGGTGCAGCAAGCCCAAGACCAGCAGCAGGGTGAACGCGAGCGCGGCGATGGCAAGTGCCAGGGCGGTCATGGTTTTTTCCTCAGGTTCGCGGATTGTGCCATCCGCGGGCGATTCCGCCGGGGTTTCCGGGAAATTCGACGGTATTCGGACGTTTGGCAAAACGGCTCGTGCGCTACAAAGGAAAGAGCGTGCCGTGCCGAACCATCGACATGGGAGCGCGCGGCGTTGCAACGATGCAGGTGGGGATGGTGGAAGCGGTACGGATTACGGGGGCGGCGCCGGTCGGCGGTCGCAGCATGGACGATCGGGTGGGCGCGGCGCGCCTGGCGGCGATTGCCAATCGCATGGACGAGGCGATCGCCGTCGTCGACGGCGCAGGTTGCGCGCGTTGGGTCAATGCCGCGATGGTCCGGCTGTGCGGGGTGGACGCAGACCGGTTCATCGGCCAGGGCTTCGCGGCGCTGCTCTTCGGCGCCGACTCGCATTCCGCCATCGAGACCCAGCAGCGCATCGAGGCCGGCGCCGATTCCGCGGCGATCGTCCTGCCGGCAGCACTGACGGGCGGGCGTACCGGTTGGCTGGAACTGGAGATCAAGCGCATGGACGAGTCGCCCGAGGATCGGGATTCGTTCGTCATCGTTCGCGATATCACGCAGGAGCGTTCGATGCGACTGGCGCTCGCCGACGCGCTGGAAAACGCCGAGCATGCGAACCACGCGAAGTCCCAGTTCCTGGCGAATATGAGCCACGAAATCCGCACGCCGATGAATGGTGTCCTCGGCATGGCCGAGTTGCTGTTGAGCACCGACCTCGACGAGCGTCAAAGACGGTATATCGAATCCCTGTACCGCTCCGGCGAAGCGCTGCTGAAGGTCATCAACGACATCCTGGATTTTTCGAAGATCGAGGCGGGGAAGATGGAGATCGAGGCGATCGACATCGATTTGCGCGCGCTGGTCGAGGACCTGATCGAAATGCTTGCTCCGCGGGCCCATCAGAAGCGGATCGAACTCGCATATCGGGTCGACCCGAGGCTGCCACCGGCACTCCGCGGCGACCCGACGCGACTGCGCCAGATCCTGACCAACATCATCGGCAATGCGATCAAGTTCACTGAACGGGGCGAGGTCGTCCTGGCGGTGGACGTCGCCGAACCGTTCCCCGGCCGGGAAGCCGCCGGCGCGTTGCGCATCGTGTTCGAGGTCCGGGACACCGGGATCGGCATGCGGCCGGAGGTGCAGCAACGCCTGTTCTCGAGTTTCATGCAGGCCGATCAGTCCTCCTCCCGCCGATATGGTGGGACGGGCCTGGGGTTGGCGATCTCGCGCCAACTCGCCGAGTTGATGGGAGGGCGGATTCTGGCGATGAGCCGTGTCGGCGAGGGGTCGGTATTCCGGATCGAGGTGCCGATGCCCGAGGGTGACCCGACCATGGTGCCGCGGGGTGTCGCCTGTGTCGGGTCCTTGGCGGGCAGGCGCATCCTGATCGTCGAGGACAACCCCACCAACCGGCAGATCCTGGAAGAACAGTTGAGTGCCCTGGCAATCGATTGCGCCTGCGCCGAAAACGGCCGGCAGGCCCTGCAGATGTTGCGCGTCGCCGTGCAGTCGCACCGGCCGTTCGACGGCGCGGTGATCGATATGAAGATGCCGGTGATGAGCGGGATGGAGTTGGTCGAGCAGATTCGGTCGGACCCCGCGATGCAGGGCCTGCGCCTGGTGATGCTCACCTCGGTTTCGGGCCGCGACGACGTGCGCCAGGCCCATGATCTGGGTATCGACGCGTACCTGTCCAAACCGGTGCGCCAGAACGATCTCATCGCCAGCCTTGCTTCCGTTCTCGAACCGGTTTCCCGGGCGCCGGCAGCGCAGGAGGCCCCGTCCTGGGATGGCGGATTGGCGGGCTTGCGGGTACTGGTCGCCGAAGACAACGCCGTCAACCAGGAGGTCGTTCGCGCAATGCTGGCTGCCTTCGGGTGCGTGATCGAACTGGTTGCGGACGGGTCGCAGGCGTTGGATGCGCTGGAGCAGGGGCGATTCGACGTCGTGCTCATGGATTGCCAGATGCCGAATCTGGATGGGTTCGAGGTGGTTCGCCGGATCCGCGACCCGGACTACCGCCAACACGATCTGGCGCAGGCGCGAGCGCTACCGGTGATCGCGCTCACGGCCAACGCATTGAACGGCGATGCCCAACGTTGCCTGGATGCCGGATTCTCGGACCATGTCGCCAAGCCGTTTCGCCAGCGGGAGTTGGCGGCGGTGCTGACACGCTGGGGAACCTCCGGAGAAGGGTTGCGAGCGGGCCGAGGTGGTGTCGAGGAGCGGAGGTGTGCGAGTAGTACATTGCGCACCGCAGACGCAGGATCGACCCGCGCAACAGCTTGTTCGGAGGTTCCCCGGCGCATCCCGGGCGGAGGCCGGCGGGCGGCCGCGCCGGCGGGGGGGGGGCGGAAACGCGCGCGCCGAGGCGCCGGACACGGCGGATGCCGTCTTGGACGGCGGCGCACTGGAGCCGATTCTGGCGCTCGAACGAAACGGCGCCAGGGGTCTGCTGCGCCGGCTCATTGCAAGCTTTGCCGAGTCGTCCTGTGCGCTGGTCGCCGAGGTCGACCGTGGCTTCGAGGAGAACGATTTCCCCGCCGTGATGCGGGCGGTGCATAGCCTGAAATCATCGAGTGCGAATCTGGGCGCTCTGCCGCTCTCGCGGATCTGCGCCCAGGTCGAGGCGCTGCTGCGGCAGGAAAAGGCGGGCGCAGCGCGGGAGTCGTGGCGCTCCGCGTACGCGCTCCGCGGTGGCGCCTTGCACGCATTGGAGGCCGCCTGTTCCGAGCAGACGCTTGGGCGCCATCCCGGTGACGGCGAATGCGAAGTGGCGATCTGCACCGGGGTATCGCGGTGAATGGATCGCTGCGCGCCGTGGAGGCGCGGGCGGAGCGGGAGCGCGGCGGAGGCGCGGTCGATACGGTGCTGCTCGTCGACGATGATCCGGTGATGCGGATGCTGACTGCCGCCGCGCTTGCCGAACGGGGGTGGCGCGTCGTCGAGGCCGACGGAGGCGATGCCGCGCTGGAACGGTTCGCGGCCGAATGCCCCAAGGTGGTCGTGCTCGACGCGCTGATGCCGCCTCCCGACGGATTTGCGACCTGTGAGCGGATGCGGCGTCTTGCCTGTGGGCAGCATGTCCCGATTCTGATGTTGACCGGACTCGATGACGAGTCGTCGGTTGCCCGCGCCTACGAGGCCGGCGCAACCGATTTTTTCGTCAAGTCGAGCGGTCAATGGATGCTTCTTTCCGAGCGCCTGCGGTATCTGCTGCGGGCGGCCCATACCCGCGAAGAACTGCTGGACAGCCAGGAGAAGTTGAGCAAGGCGCAGCGCATCGCCCGTCTCGGTAGTTGGGAGTGGGATTTCCGTCAGCGCAGTATCCGGGTTTCCGACGAATTCCGCGCCGTCGCCGGCTTTGGTCCGGAAGACCGCGCGCCATCGATCTGGGGTGCCTAGAT
>JAJYBQ010000011.1 GCA_021778935.1 Pseudomonadota bacterium
TGATTCGGGCCTTCACAAACTGGCAGCCGTTCATCCTCAACTACTTCGAGCACCCAGTCACGAATGCATACGCGGAGTCGATGAACTCGCTGATCCGAGTGATGAACGGGCTAGGCCGGGGCTACTCGTTCGAGGCACTACGCGCCAAGATTCTGTTCACAGAAGGCATCCACAGCAACAAGCAAACGCGGCCACGGTTCGAATGCCCGGAAATAGAAGGCCAAGAACGCTGCGCAAGCATTGCCGTCGTACAAAAGAGCGGGTGAGAGCCAACCGTGCCTTCCGTTCCGGGGTAAACCGAAACTTACTTTTTGTGAACCTTGACCGGATGGCGCAAGTCGCGAGAGGGGGCGGTCGTTTACGCGGACGTGAAAGTGGCTGTCACCTTGGCTTGACAATACATAACCAATTGATTATTAAAGCGTATGGGAGACAAGAAAGCGGACATTAAAGAGGACGTCGTAACGGTCGCGGATCGGGGCGAGTCGGTCGCCGCCATGGAGCCGTTGCTGATTGGCGAGCGGCACCGCGGCGCTCTTGCCGACTTGGCGCTGGAGCTTGCGCAGCGGAGTGCCGGCTTCCGCCGGAGCCTGCCCGACAGCCTCCTGGCTTCGCTCGCCGAACTCGTTCGCGCGATGAATTGCTACTACAGCAACCTCATCGAAGGTCACGATACCCATCCTGTTGACATCGAGCGCGCGCTCAAGGGCGACTACAGCAACGACGTGAAGAAGCGCGACCTCCAGTTGGAAGCGAAGGCGCACATCGCAGTTCAGCAATGGATCGACGAAGGCGGCTTGCGCGGCCGCGCGATGACCGGCGGCGCCATTCGTGAGGTGCACGAGCGCTTCTGTCGGCGTCTCCCCGAGGAATTGCTCTGGGTCGAAGATGAGGCGACGAAGGAACGCGCAAAAGTCGTTCCGGGTGAATGGCGGCACCGAGACGTTCGGGTGGGCAATCACGTTGCCATCAGCCCTGGCGCGGTGCCGCGGTTTCTTGAGCGTTATGAGCAGGTCTATAGCCGCCTCGGAAAGACCGACACCATCATTGCCGCCGCCGCGGCGCATCACCGGCTGGTCTGGATTCACCCGTTCCTGGACGGTAACGGGCGCATGTCGCGCCTGATTTCGCACGCGACCTTGCTCGACGTTCTCGACACGGGTGCGGTGTGGTCGGTTGCGCGCGGACTCGCGCGCACCGTCAGGGATTACAAGTCGCATCTCGCCAATTGCGACCTGCCACGGCGCAACGATCTCGACGGGCGCGGCAGCCTCAGCGAGGAGTGTCTCGCGGAATTCAGCCGTTACTTCCTCTCGACCTGCATCGATCAGGTGCGCTTCATGGAATGGCTGATGCGGCCCGACGAACTGCGGGTGCGCATCCTGCGCTGGACGGACGAAGAAACGCAGCTCGGCCGTCTCCCCGCGAAATCCGGCGCAGTGCTTGAGGCGGTGCTTTACCGCGGTGAACTGCCGCGCGGCGACACGGCCGCTGTCGTAGGTACAGGCGAACGTCAGGCGCGTCGGGTCGTGTCTGTCCTAGTGGAGCAAGGCGTCCTGACATCGGAGAGTACCCGAGCGTCCCTTCGCCTCGCCTTCCCTGCCGCCCTTGCGTCTCGATGGATGCCAGGGCTCTTCCCTGAACAGCCAAGGGCGTAGAACCCACCACAGCCCCGCCGGAACGGTGTCGGCTGGGCACAGACTCCGCTCAAGGACTGACGTTGTGCAGCCGCTGATTTTCGACTTTCGCAACGCCGCGCCGTGTGAGGTGTGGATCCTGGCTACCGGCACGGGCGACCGCTGATGGCCGCGCGGGCTGCGAAACCGGTTCGACGCTGCCCGCGCAGCCGTCGCGGCCGCAGGGCGCCCCGATCTGGCGGACTGGCAATTCCGGGATCTGCGGGCCAGGACGGCCAGCGATTCCGAGAGCCCGGAGGCTGCGCAAGACCGGCTCGGGCACACGTCTGCGGGGATTACGCGGCGCGTCTACCGGCGCGGCGCGAAGGTCAAACCGCTGCGGCGATATTGGGCCGGTCCCATATCCGGCCAATCATTTTCCGCCGACGGCTCGCGTAACCCATTGATTTCTGGTGCTGTTGAGAGGAATCTAATGCGTTTCACCGACACGCGCAAGTGCCCCCATGTGAGCGCAAGCGATTGTTTTTGTTGGGCCAGTCCGCGACCATTCAGTTCATTTGCCCTCAGATTAGCGCATGCGATACATTTCCGCTGCGTCAAAACTGCGTCAATGCGTCGCTCATGGGAACTGTCAGGAAAAGAGGAAAGAGCTGGTTTGCCGAGGTGCGGGTCAAGGATCACGCACCCAGGCGATCTTCGCACGACACCAAGGCGCAGGCGCTGGCCTGGGCGTCGAGCGTTGAGGCGCAAATGCGCAACGGCCAGCGCGCAAATATAGCGGCGGCCGACAAGACGCTGTTTGATGCCATTGAGCGATTCAAGGCGGAGATATTGCCAAGTCGCCGCGGTCACCGAAAGGATGCGCTGCGACTGGATCGCATCGCGAGAGAGGCCGATTTCCTGGGAAGTCGGCTGCGCGATATCGACAAGCACGACATCAGCCGCTGGCGCGACATGCGCCTGGGCAGCGTCAGCCCGGCCAGCGTAAATCGGGACATGAATACATTGTCTGCGGTCTTCGTCGCCTGCGTGCGCCGCTGGGATTGGATGACGCGCAACCCGGTACGCGACACAATGCGTCCCCCAGCCACCAAGCCGCGTGATCGCCGCGTCACGGAAGAAGAAACCGCCGCCATGTGCGACGCGCTCGGACTATTTATCCGGCCAAAATGTACTTGAAATCTGATAGTCTGCCCCGATATGGGGAAGATGGAAGCAACCGACATGAGATCGTTGTCGCGCGAAGCGCGGCATGAGAGGCGCGTGCAGGTGATCCGCCTTCGTCGGGCTGGGCGAACGTATGACGAGATCGCCGAGCAGACGGGGCTGAGCCGCACGGGCGTGTTCAATATTTGCCAGCGCCACGCGAAGGGCGGAGCACGGGCACTGCATGACGCGGCGTGCGGACGCAAGACGGGCGAGAGGCGGTTGCTCAGCGCCGAGCAGGGATCGGCGGTGTGCAAGCTGATTGCGGACAAGACGCCCGACCAGTTGAAGATGCCCTACGCATTGTGGTCGCGCACGGCGGTCAGCGGACTCATCGAGCAGCGCTACGGAATCCGGCTTTCGGCCCGCACGACCGGCAAGTATCTGGCGCGTTGGGGATTTACGCCGCAAAAGCCGATGCGCCGGGCTTACGAACAGTCGCCGACGGCGGTAAAGAAGTGGCTCGACGAGCAATACCCGGAGATCGAGGCGCGCGCCAAGGCCGAGGGCGCGGAGATCCACTGGGGAGACGAGACCGGATTGCGCAGCGACGACGTGCGTGGGCGCAGCTACGCACCGCAGGGACAGACGCCGGTAGTTCGCGTCAACAACAAGCGACACGGACTCTCGGTCATTTCCACGGTCACGAACAAGGGAACGATGCGCTGGAAGATGTTCGACGGTGCGCTCAACTCCGCCATCCTGATCGATTTCCTGAAGCGGTTGGTCAAGGACGCTGACCGCAAGGTCTACCTGGTCCTGGACAACCTTCGGGTGCATCACAGCAAGCCGGTGAAGGAGTGGCTGGCCAAGCACCAGGACGACATCGAGGTCTTCTACCTGCCGAGCTACAGCCCGGAACTGAACCCGGACGAGATGGCCAACGCCGACCTCAAACAAGCGGTGACGAAGCTGGCACCTGCGCGCACGAAGCTGCAACTGGTCGAAGCCACCGCTCGCCACCTGAAGAGCGTCCAGCGTCAGCCCGAGCGGATCAAAAAATACTTCGAACATGCCCCAGTCCGTTATGCAGCATGATTCAATTTAATTCGGGCCGGATCAATAAAGTGACTTCCACCAGCAAGTCAGATGTTGCAGCCAGTTCATACTTGGTTGCGATTCCTGAGTAGGTGTAATTGGGGCGTTCGGTTGTGCGGCCGCCTCCTTAGTGTGATTAGTGCGGCGGATTTGAGCGGTTTTGTCGGCACGGTCAGTCGCTTTCACCTGCTGAATCTGGCGATCCGTCATTGCCTTAGCTTCCAGAACGCGGCTGTCCCGGATCACGTAGTGTGAGCGGCACCGATAGCTCCAGTTGCCGATCGACGGCCAAAGCGACACCCGGCTACCGTTGTGCCTCACCGACCATTCGGCTGGGGACAGCGGTGTCACTACTTCCTCCCCGCAGCCGCAGCAGCACTTATGCACCGCCGTTCGGTAGCGTTCGCTGATGTAGAGCACGCCCTCTTCGAGTCGCTCCGGGATAAACTCAACGTGTTGAGGCCTGATCTGCTTGATCTTCATGCGTCGGGAGGTTCAGCGTTTCGCTGCGCGTCAGGGAGGCGGAGTCGATCGAATAGGTGTGGTGGTGCGGCTGCCAGTGGTCGAGGTAGAACTTGCAGTGCTTCTTCCACAACTGGACAGCGAGGACGGCGTTGAGCATGTTCATGTCTGCCACCTGAATGTTGCTGCGGTAGAGATCATTCTCCGGAGCATCGCTTTGTGGTGCGCGCCGGCCGAAATGGTCCGATTTCCCCGCAGTGCACATGGTGGTCCGGCAGGTACCCAGAATGGCGTTTTCCTCCGGCAACACGGTCAACTCCATCCCGGTGTCGGCAAACGGGATGCCCCGTGCGGTGAGGTATTCGCCCAACATCTTGCGCACACCACCCTTGTCGACGCACAGGAACACGAAATCGAAGCTGCCCAGTTCAGACAGGTTCCCGTCGTCGATGTGGGTCGAATGCGGATTGATCCCCTTACGCATCTTGGCGTAGATGGCGGCGAAGTATTCGACCTTTGGCATGCCGGCTGCGATGTCCTCAATCGAGGCGGCGCCGGGAGCACGGAAGGCGCTGTGCTGCTCGAACTTGTCGCCGTCGAAGAGGTGGATTTCACGCACGGGGGTCTTGGCCACAAGGTCAAGAACGTAGCTGCCCGTGCCGCCCAAACCGACGATGGCCACCCGGGGTTGCGCAAGCTTTGCGGTAACAGCAAGAATGCCGGCGCGCGTCGAGGCGGTATCCCAGTAGTGGAAGATCTGTTCCGGGTCGAAAGAGACCACGGGGTCGAACACGTAGGGCTTCGCTTCAGGATTGACGAATGCAGCCTCCGCACAGATCAGCGCGAGATAATGGCGAATCTTGGCAGAATGCGTTTTCGGGAAGTCTGCCTGCCCGTGGGGCTTGTTAGAGAAGTGGTGCTGCGCCACAAACCCTGGCCAGAGTTCGCGCGGCCCTTCGGTGCGATTGAGCGACCGGATCGGTGTGCCATTGGCGTGGCATGGGATATCGCCAACGAACCATACTTGATGGTCGCGCGGCTTGCCGAATGTGCCGATGTTGCCGGACAGATCTGTGACCATGATGCCGCGCGCCACCTGCCCGCCTGCATTGACGTAGGGCACTTGATGAACCAACAGGTGCCCATGCATCACCTCGACACTCAGTCCCTCGTCCTGAAGGGACTGGATGTCGGGGTCAAGAACGATTGGTCTTGGTGACATTGAACACCATCCCTTCCTTCACATGAACGTCCTGTCCGGCGACCAGTTCCCCGTCCTTCCCGTGGGGGTTGGCATAGGCGACCGTGAAGTCGACGTCCTGATTGGATGGTTCATTCGGAAAGGCAAGTCTGACGATCTCATCGTAGGAAACCGTCTTGCCGGTCACCTCGCGCTGGCTGCGCGCGCCGGTTTGATTTTGGTGTAAATCCGCCGGTTTGAAACTGCGAACATTTTTGCTGGCGGCTTTTGGTGCCGGGGCTGCGTGGATCAGGGATCGATCTGGTCTTTCATGCGATAGCTTTTGCCCTCGATGCGCACCGTTTCGGCGTGGTGGAGCAGTCGGTCGAGCAGCGCGGAGGTGAGCACGCTGTCGTTGTTGAAGATCGTTGGCCATTGCTTGTAGACGCGGTTGGTCGTCAGGAGCGTGGCCCCGCGCTCGTAGCGATGGCTGATGATCTGGAACAGGCAGTCGGCGCCGAACTTGTCGATGGGCAGGTAGCCCAGTTCGTCGACGCACAGGACGCTGGGTTTGAAGTAGCGTGCCAGGGCGGCTTTGATGTTGCCGCTGGCGTGGTGCGCGGCGAGCGTGTTGACGATATCGATGGCGCCGGTGAACAGCACGCTATGCCCGCGCAGGCAGGCGGCGTGGCCCAGGGCGGTCATGATGTGGCTTTTTCCCAGGCCGGTTCCCGAGATGAAGATGATGTTGGCGTGCTCAGCGACGAAGTCCAGGCGGAACAGGTTCTGGATCTGAGCCCGGTTGATCTTGGTGGGCCAGTTCCAGTTGAACTGGTCCATGGTTTTTTGCACCGGGAAGCGCGCCAGCCGGATGCGCCGCTGGGTGCTGCGGTCGTCGCGCCAGGCCGCCTCGCCGTTGATGAGCTCGGACAGGTAGTCGATATGCGACCAGCTCTTGTCGGCGGCCGTTTGCGCCAGGGGCCGGTAGTGCTCGAGCATGAAGGGCAGGCTCATTGCGCCCAGGCGCTGGGCGAGCGGATCGGCGTCGGCCGCCGGCGGGGTTTCAGTTCGTTTGGCTCGCATCGTCGCCTCGGTCGTAGATGGACAGGTCCGGATCGGGAATCTCCAGGTCGAGCAGGTCCTGGCGCCGGGTCAGTTGCAGCGGTGCCGGTACGGGTTGGATTCGCCTGCGGGCGTCCAGGATGTTGGCGATGTACTCGCAGCTGAAGGCCTGCAGCTCGATGCCGTCGTCGAGCGCGCGCACCAGGGCGTCGCGGCCGTGGATCTGGGCCAGGGCGAGGATCTTGCGCATGTGCGCGCGGGGGTTGCCGCGCTTGGCCTCCAGGCCCTCGTAGTAGATCTGGGCGCGCGGCGAGAGCGCGAGGAACTGGCTCATCAGTTGCTGCTCGCGGGCGCGCTGGCGCTGCGCCACAAGCACCCTGGGGTGGTCCGGATCCTCGATGTCCTGGTGCCGGTCCAAGCAGCGACGGTGGCGGGCGATGAGCTGGTCGCGGTGGTAGATGCAGATGCGGTCCGGATACGCCTTCACGGTCACGCGTTGGTTGGCGTACTGCGCCGGCACGGAGTAGCGGTTGGCATCGAGGGCAACGCGGAACTGGTTGGAGGCGCGTACCGTGCTCAGGCGCCCGAGATCGAAACCGCAGGCATTGAGCGGGCGCAGCGCCGTGCGCTCCTGCTCAAACCGGTCGATCGGCCGCTGGTGCGTTTGTCGGTGTACGCGCACGTTGGCGATGGTGTCGACCCACAATTGCGCGGCCGGCTGCAGGGCGCTAAAGTCGGCAAGCTCCAGACCGGCGAGGAAGTTCTTCTTGACGTACCCGACGCCATTCTCGACTCGCCCTTTTTCGTTTCCCTTACCCACGTTGCACGCGGTGATATCAAAGGCCCAGTGACGCGCGAAGTCCAGGTAGCGGGGGTTGAACACCGGCGCCTGGCCGACCAGGCGCTGCAAGACGGCCGACTTGAGGTTATCGACCATGATCCGTGTTGGCACTGCGCCGAAGGCGGCGAAGGCGTGCTCGTGGCAGCCCAGGAAGAACTCCATGGTCTGCGAGACGGTGAACTCCAGATACATCCGGCGGCTGTAGCACAGCACCATCACGAAGAAGCTCAGCTTGCGCCGCGTCGAGCCCACGCCGATGCTGCCGTATGACCCCCAGTCGACTTGGGCGCACTCACCCGGGGCAAAGGAAAGGGTGAGGAATGCCTCGCGTTTCCTGGGCCGGATCTTGTGAACGTAGTCCTTGACGATGGTTTCGCCGCCAGCGAATCCTTCCTCGCGCAGGCGCTGCAGAATCTGCTGCGCGCTGTACGGGTGCGTGTCGAGCCAGCGCACGATCAGGCCCTTGTACGGATCGAGCCGGCTGGCCCGCGCGGTGGCCGCGCGCGGCCGGTACTGCTCGACGCGCGACCACTTCCAGACCGTGCGCGGGTGCAGGCCCAATTCACGGGCGGCCTGCGCCTGGCTCAGGCGCTGCCGATCGAGCAGATCCCGGATCCTGCAAAACATCTCATAGTCGACCACGGCCGCTCCCGAACTGCTCGCGCAAGCGTTGCAAATGCTCGCGCGCCGCTTCACGGTCCATCGATGCCGGCGGCGTGGTGATCGCTGCCACCACCGGCGCCGGGGCCGGCAAGGCCAGGACCTGGTAGACCGGCGCCTGGTAGGCGATCAGGTCGGCGCCGATCAGCCGGTCGCGCGCGTCGTTCAATTGATCGGCCGTCAGTTGCAGGTGCCGGCAAAGCGCCGCCGGGCCGTAGTAGCTCAGGCCCTGGGCATCGGCCACCGTGACCAGGAACAGATACAGGGCGGCCGCCGGCGGATTGCATCGATCGATGAATCCGCCGCGCACCAGCTGCTGATCAACCCAGCTGAACTGCGGGGGCACGCGCCGCAGCCGCTGCGGCCAAAGCACGCGTTTGATCATGGAAACCGCCTCCTCCAGCCATGACGTCGGTGCCCAGTTGTACGAGCCGACGGGTGGTGTCGGCTATCTCCTCTTGTAACGTCACTTGGAACAGATGCGCGATCAGGCCCGCCAGCACTGGCGCCGCGGCTCCCAACAGATCTTGTAACGGCGCCAGGGGGGGCGTGGTACGAACGACCGATTCCCCTTTAAGATCATCAAGTTGCAAGATGCACTGATCTTGTAACGCCGGCGCCGAGCGCCGGCTCCGCTCGTAGCCCGGGTGCGCGGCGCGCCAGGCCTGCACGCGCGCTACGTGAACGGGGCCGCGGAAGTAGTCCAGGTTCTCGGGTTTGGATTGCCAGCGCTTGTGGCTGGCCAGCTTGCTCGCGTGCCGGCAGGCCTCGGCGGCGCAGTACCGCTGTCGCGACCCGACGCGCCGGTCCGGGTCAAAATACCGGCCGCAACTCAAGCACTTGCGTTGTCCCGCTTGCGCCATCGCCGCCTCCCGGCCACGCCGACAAAAGCAGCAACGCTAACCGCACCGGCATCGCCGGCCAGGGCGCAAGAAAATCAAACGACGCGAAGAAGACGCGTCAGAGACGCAGCTCGGAAGAAAATCGACGAAGAAGATTACGCAACTTCAAACCGGCCAGATCGCGGCACTTTCAGGTCGGCGCTCACACTGGCGACCATTGACGATGATGGTAACGGTTTTGTCCTGACCGAAAGCATCGCTGCTGTTGGAGTTACTCATTTCCTTTTCCTTATGTGACGAAGGGTTGTCGCTCCCACGCATCATCGCTCCTTCACGAAATGTATGTTAGCGCGTCTAATAGTACGCCTGGGCTTCCAACGCTGTCAAGTAATGCGTATGATTGACGTAAATTGAAGTAGCGCCCCCCTTAAACACACCAGGAGGTATGACCGTGAGCAATCAGGACCGGGCGCTGGGCAAGTGGCCCAACGCGCCGTTGGCCCTTGTGCTGGCGCAAATCCGTTTTGATCCCGAAGTCGACACCGAGTACAAGGAGGTTTCTGCGCGCCTCAAGGCCGTGCTGAGTGGGCGCTTTCCCGCCATGAAGGCCGTGCGCCAAGTGACGTTTGTATTCGGCAACACGCCTGGCCCGGCAATGGAGTCCAAGCCGAACGAGGGCGAGGTCGGCCGCGAGTTGCGCAGCGACGACAATCGTGCCGCTTTGCGCCTTCAGGATGGGGTGATGACCTACACCACCTCCCTCTACGAGGATTCGCAGCACTTCCTCGCGGAATGGCGGTCCATGCTGGACTGCCTGTGTGCCGCCGGAGGGGTCGTGGTGCAGCGGCTAGGCCTGCGCTACGTTGACTTCATCATCCCCACGGCTGGAAAGATGCCCGAGGACTACTTCGAGGACGGATTTGGGCAATTGACCCACGTCTTCGGCGAAATCGCCCCAACTGCCTTCATGAGCCACGAATACCCCCGAGGGGCCGATGGGGCGATGCGCGTCCAGTTTGGACGGGGCTTTGCACCTCCTTCACTGCCGCCTGATCTCGATGGTCCCGTTCAGCCCCCTCCCGGCTTGTTGAGGAAATACACCACAGGGCAGCCATCGGCAGTGCTGGACATCGACCGCTGGCGCGTGGACTCCCGTCGAATGCAGACGGAAGAAATCACCGATGAATTCCAGCGCCTTCGCGACGATATCTGCATGGCATTTAGGCGTATCACTACGCGAGAAGCCGAGGCTGAGTGGTCGGGCCAGCCGGCATAAGGAGGAGAGAATGCGCAATTCACTAGCGCAGGCCAGCCGTGATTTCGCGATCTGTCATGGTGCCATGCGTGGTCTCTATTGCGAAGGGACCGGAAGCGTCATCGACGAGGAACGGTCTGACCCTTTCCAAGGCGTTCCGCGCGTGTGGACGCTGTTGAACCCCGCCACTCGGTATTCGCGGGAAGGCCATTCGGCGACGACCGGCGTTTGCGTCGTTATCACCAAGAATCAAATCGACCTCCCAAAAGCCCCTGAGGCGATGGAGTCCAACCTCGATGCCGCGCCACCCTCCATCGCGCTCTCACCGGCATCCGTTCTGGACAGGGTGCGTACCGTCTTCGGGCTGAACATCAGCGAGACCGCCGAGGTTTTCGGAATCACGCGGCAGACGGCCTACCAATGGATGAAGCTCACCGACATGGAGCAGGTACGCTCCTACGAGAATCGCGACCGCATCAAGCAACTCTACATCGCGGCGCGATCATGGCAGAGCCACCCGCTGCTCAAGGGGCGCTGGCTCCATGCGCTCCTGCCTTCTGGCAAGACCCTGCTAGACGTTCTCAAAGATTCTCCGGTCGATCTCAATGCCCTGCAGGCCGCTTATCAAGCGCTCGTCGTCAGCACGGCTGACAGAGCACGCGAGGAGGGTGAGCGCGCGACCCAGGCAGGCACTGCGCTGGCTGGCGCGTTTGCAGACCTCGGTGCAGGTCGCAAGGCTCGAAAGGGGGCGAGCTGAATCCGCTCGCAGCCTTTCTGAAGCACTTGCAGGCGCGCTTGCGCGAGATCCCAAAACAGGATCGCCGCCTGCTGGTGGTGATCGCCGGTCATAACGGTGCCGGCAAAACCACGATCTACAACGAGAGACTTGCTGCCGCCCTCGCCGCCGATCTGGCGGCCCATATCAACCCGGATGAGATCGAGCAGACGATAACCCTCGATCTCGGCGAGCAAAGTCTTACCAAGGATGAATTGGAAGAACTTGCAGCGAAGGAAGCTGCCCGCCTACGCCAGCAATACCTCGACCGGGAGATCAACTTCAGCTTCGAGACGGTGCTCTCCGATCCCATGCAGGACAAGGTGCACTTCATGGCGGAAGCCTGTCGACGCGGCTATCTGGTGGTGCTCATTGCTGTCGGCCTCGATTCAATAGAATTATCAAAGGCGCGCGTGGCCATCCGGCACGCCAAGGGCGGCCACACTGTCAGGGAGGACAAGATTGAGGGTCGTTACGAGCGGGTCCTGCTGAATTTCGCACACGGCGCTCGCACCGCTACGTTGGCGATCTTTTTCGACAATAGCGAGGATCGCAGCGGGGACGACTTGGATACCTACTGGGACATTGCTTTTTTTGAGAATGGGAAGCTGAATGTCAAGGATGAATCTCCACCGGCATGGTGGCATCAAGTTGAGAAGTACTTTCTATCAGTTCAATGCCGGTGCAACGTGAATCGCCCAGGTCTTGCAGATATGCCTTAGGACTGCTTCGATCCTCAGAGCGGTCGGCATCCCAAACGGAATTGAACGTCCGCTCTGGCCGACTTGGAGACGGCCGCCCAATAACCGCTCTGGCGGTGAAGCGGCCGGTCAAGATCCGGCCTGTTGTAGCAACTGCGTCCGACAGCGGTTGGCCATGGAGCGAATCTCCGCGGCTTACCCGTTCAGCCCAGCGGGATTCGATCGATCTTCGCGGCGCAGATGAAGTCGTTCTCGGACAGACCCTTGATGGCGTGCGTGGTGTACTGCACGCGGCAGTAGTTGTAGCCGATCTCGAGGTCCGGATGATGGTCCTCGATGTTGGCGATGTGCGCGAGGGCGTTGACGAAGCTCATCGTGCGGTAGAAGTCCCGGAAACGGAATTCGCGCCGCAGGAAAGTCCCGTCCTCCGAGACGATCCACCCGGGCGCAAGGGAGCGGGCCAGCGCCTCGGCCGCTTCGCGCGCCAGCGGTGCCACCCCGCCCTCGCAAGGCGTACATTTGCGCTCCGTGAGTTCGCTCATCGCAGCACCTCGTTGCTGCCGCCGGATGCGGCGCTCGTACCAGCCAGGCTACCGCTTCACCGGTAGCCTCCAGCGCCATGCTACCCCTTTTACAACGATTTTCGGGCCCCCGCGAAGCTTCCGATTGGCCGGGGATCATTGACACCGGCTGCCGGTGGCGATTACCGTCGCGGCAGGTGGGTCAGGTAGGGAAGTCCTGAACCGAAACCATGGCGGGTGGGCCCAATGGGACAACCAGATCTGTACGTCGCCGTGATGGCCGGGGTCGTGTTGTCGCTGTTTCTTGGCGTCGGCGAAATCGCGGCATTGCGCAGGCCGGCATTGCGGGTTTATGTCCGCTGGACAAAGCTGGTCCGCTCCGGACGTTCGTTCCGGGTAGCCGCAGAGCTGTTCGGATTCGCTGCGCTCTTCGCGCTGCAAGCAGTGGTCGTCGCGGTACTGGTGGCCGTGGCCCTGGGCGGCCTGAATCCACGGTTCACTCAGGATGTGTCCCGACAAATCCGACTGGAAACGATGCGGCTTCGGCAACCTTCCGGGCAAGGCGGCACCGACCGCACCAGGACGCGGCAGGTAGCGCCTTTTCGCAGTGGCCGTCCATATCTTGCGACGGACCGGAGCTTCGGGAGCGTTTCCTGAACGCCGGATCGTGACGAAGCGGCGCAGCGATGCGCCGCTACGCCCCTGCCGACCGAACCAACCGTCGCCGGGTCAGGCGGTCGGGCCCGACGTGGGCGGGCGCTGCGCGCGGGCCTCCAGATCGGACCAGCGCTCGAACCACTGCGCGAGTTCGCGATCGATCTGCTCGCAACGCTCGCGGTCGGCGCGCATCTGTTCCGCGCCGGTCCGGTAGTACTCCGGGCTGCCGCTGCGGGCGTGGATCTGGGCCAGTTCCGCTTCCAGGGATTCGATCTTCCCCGGCGCCGCCTCCAGTTCCCGCTGTTCCTTGAAGCTCAGCCTTTCCTGCGGCTCCCGCTTGGCCGGCCGTGCGGGTTTGGCCGGCCGCGCCGGGGCGCGCGCGGGACCGGCATCCAGCGGCGCGGGCTGCCGGAACGCCCCTTGGGCGGCAGCGTCCGTATACCCGCCGGGGAATTCCCGCCAGGTGCCGTCGCCCATCGCCACCAGCGTCTGGGTGGCGACGTTGTCCACGAAGGCGCGGTCGTGGGATACGAACAGGAGCGTCCCCGAGTACTCCGCCAGCGTGGACTCGAGCAGCTCCAGCGACTCCATGTCGAGATCGTTTGTGGGTTCGTCGAGCACCAGCAGATTGACCGGCCGCGCGAACAGGCGCGCCAGCAGCAGGCGATTGCGTTCGCCGCCGGAGAGCGTGCGGACCGGCGCATCGGCCCGGCGCGGCGAGAACAGGAAGTCGCCCAGGTAACTCATGACATGCTTGCGCGTCGCTCCGATCTCGATCCATTCCGATCCCGGTGAAATGGTCTCGACCACCGTGCGTTCGGGATCGAGCTGCTCGCGCAGTTGATCGAAATACGCAACCTCCAGTTGGGTTCCCAGGCGCACCGAACCGCGGTCGGGTGCCAGTTTGCCCAGCAGCATCTGAATCAAAGTGCTCTTGCCTGCGCCGTTGGGGCCGATGAAGGCCAGCCGGTCGCCGCGCATCACGCGCAGATTCAGGTCGTCAACGATCCGCCGGCCATCGAAATCCTTGCCGACCCGTTCCAGCTCCGCCACCAGCTTGCCCGACCGGTTGCCGGTGTCGATCTGCAGGCGCACCGAGCCCAGCCGCTCGCGCCGCTCGCTGCGCTCCACCCGCAGACGCTCCAGGCGCCGCACGCGGCCTTCGTTGCGCGTGCGGCGGGCCTCGACGCCTTTGCGGATCCAGACCTCCTCCTGCGCCCAGAACCGATCGAATTTGCGCCGTACGACGTCCTCGGCCGCGAGTTGTTCGGCCTTGCGTTCCTCGTAGGCGGAGAAGTTTCCCGGGAACGAACGCAGCTGACCGCGATCGAGTTCGACGATGCGCGTGGCGACGCGATCGAGAAAGCGCCGGTCATGGGTGATGACGATGGCCGCCCGGCTTGACCGCTGTTCTTCGATGAGAAAGTCTTCGAGCCGCTCGATCGCGCCCACGTCCAGATGATTGGTCGGTTCGTCGAGCATCAGCAGCTCGGGTTCGAGCGCGAACGCCAGCGCCAGCGCGGCACGCTTGCGTTCGCCTCCCGAGGCCCGCGCCGGATCGGCGTCTTCGTCGAGCCCGAAACGATGCAGGGATTCCGTCAGGCGCGCGCGCAGTCGCCACCCTTCGCGTTCGTCCTGCGCGGCATCCCAACCGGCGCGCTGCGCCAGGGCGGCCATAAACGTCGGTGCTGCGGGCAGTGCGGGCTCCTGCTCCACGCACACCACACGCAAGCCTTCGCGCCGACGCACCTCACCGTCATCAAGGGCAAGACGGCCGTCGAACGCCGCCAGCAGGGATGACTTGCCGGTGCCGTTGCGGCCGATCAGCCCGACCCGCTCGCCCTCCTGCAAGACAAAGTGCGCACGGTCCAGCAAAGGGGTCATGCCAAAGGCGAGTTCGCCCTCCAGCAGAGTCAACAGGGTCATGCCGTACTGTAGCAGGGCGCCCGAAACACGCGTCCGTCGAGGGTTGGTGCCCGTCCGCCCCAGCCGTCGTGCGGATCGGCAGTGCGCGGATCGAAGAGTTGACGGCAGTGCTTGCGCGCGTCAACCGCAGGAAGTATCTTGGGCAGGCGGTTTCGGGAACGCGCTTCCTGCTCCGGCGGGGCGGTGTTTCGCGGGGCCGGACTTTCTGGTGCGAAACGGCGCTGAGCCGGGATAAAAAACCAACGGAGATCACTATGGCCATCGATGCCGGCACACAAGGTTCGGCGAAAGCCGCCGAAGCCCTTGCGCAGGACTTCCGCAACGTCGTCGCGGATGCCGAGGAGCTGCTTGCTGCGCTGGGCAGCGACGGGGACGCCAAGGTCAAGGAAATGAAGGGCCGCGTGCGGGAATCGCTGAGTCAGGCACGGGGCCGGCTGAATGAATTTCAGGCAAGCGCCGTCGGTAGCGCGAAGGCGGCAGCCAGTGCAACGGACGAATACGTTCACCAGAATCCATGGCAGGCGGTCGGGGTCAGCGCGGTGATCGGCGGGCTGCTCGGCTATCTGATCGGCCGCCGCTAGATCGCCCAATGGCGGGAGATCCGCGGGGGCTGGTAGGCCGTGCGCGCGGCCTTGTTGCAACGTCCATCCGGGCCGTACGGACCCGGATGGAACTCCTCGCGGTTGAAATCCAGGAGACGGGTAGCCGCGCGGTCCGCGATCTGCTGATCGCGGCAATGGCGCTGAACTTCGTGCTGCTGGGTTTGCTGTTGGGAGCGGTCTGGATCGTGCTGACAGTGCCGGCGGAGCTGCGCCGGTTCCTCCTGGGACTCTTTTCCCTTTCCTTCCTGCTTTGCGGAGCGGGGGCGTTGTGGTGGCTGCGTTCGGAGCGCGCGGGGCGCAAGCCGTTTCTGCATACCACGCTCGCCATACTCAAGGACGACGAGCAGGCCCTGGACAGGAAGCACCGTGATGAACAGACTTGAACTGCTGGGACGGCGTCGCGAGGTGCTGGTTCTGTCGGCCAGGTTGCAACGCGCCAACATCGAAACGCGGCTCGACCGATGGGAGGCCCATCCGGAGCGGGCGCTGTCGGATTTCGCGATTCGTCAGCTGTCCCGGCGATCAGTGCGCGGCGTATTGCTGACGGCGTTGGCCGAGGTTCTGGTGAAGGGCTGGCGGCACGCGCGGCGCCGCGACCGATGATTCCGATGCAGCCGGTGCGTCGGGTTTGCGGGAACCTCGGAGGAGTTTCTTGTTGCAGGCATTTCTCGTCTCGACCAGCGTCGTCGCCCTGGCGGAAGTCGGCGACAAGACCCAACTGCTTTCGCTGATCCTCGCGGCGCGCTACCGCAAGCCGATTCCGATCATCCTGGGCGTGTTCGCGGCGACCCTCGTCAATCACGCCGGAGCGGGAGCGATCGGCCTCTGGCTTTCGCGGATATGGAACCCGGCGATCCTGAACTGGGCCATCGTTGCGTCCTTCCTCTTCATGGCCGGGTGGATTCTCGTTCCCGACCGGATCGAGGAAGACGAGGTCGCAACGTCCAGGAACGGTTTCGGCGTCTTCGGCACCACCGCCGTTACATTCTTTCTCGCCGAAATGGGGGACAAGACCCAGGTTGCGACGATCGCGCTCGCGGCCCGCTTTCACGAGCTGGTTGCCGTCGTCGGGGGAACGACCCTCGGCATGCTGCTCGCCAACGTGCCGGTCATCCACCTCGGGCATCGGTTCGCGGATCGGTTGCCCACGAAGGCCGTACATGCCGTCGCGTGTCTGCTCTTCGTGCTCCTGGGCGGCTTGGCGCTACGCAACGCGCTGACGCAGGCGCCGATCTGAGCCACGCGCCCCCTTTCAATCCGCGCCGGCGTCGCTGCCGGCTTGCGCGCGGCGCAGCCGGTCATGGATCGCATCCCATTGCGCGCCGGCCGGCGGCACGGCGACGAGCAGGCGGTCGGCACCGCTGGCGTCCATCGCCCGGAGGTGGTCGTACAACGTGCGCGCGTAGGCATCGGCATCGTCCGGTGCCGGCAGGCGCAGGGCCAAGTCCGTCGCGAGCGCGGAGCCGGCGCCAGCCATGGCCGCTTCCGGCGCCAGCACGGCGAGGCGGGCCGGGCGCAGCGCGGCGAGGCGGGCGCCGAGATCGGCCGGGGCGACGAGTTCGAGCGGCTTGCGCGGGGCGTAGTGACCTTTCAGGCGACCGGACGCGCGCGGCGCCTCGTCGTCATCGGCTGCCACGGTGACCACCGGGCCGGCCGACGCGACCGCGGCGGCGATCTCGTCGGGGCGGATGAACCCAGGGCGCAGCACGCGCAACGCCCCGCCCGTGCAATCGACGATGGTCGATTCGATGCCCACGGTGCTGGCGCCGCCGTCGAGGATGACGTCGACGGCGCCTTGGGGCTTTTCGCCGAGGTCGGCGCGCACGTGCGCGGCCCGGGTGGGGCTGATCCGGCCGAAGCGGTTGGCGCTGGGCGCGGCGATCGCCGCCGCCGGATCGTTCCTGCCGGCGCACAGGCCATGGATCAATGCCAAGGCCCAGGGGTTCGCGGGCACCCGCAGGCCGACGCTGTCCTGGCCGCCCGTGACCGCATCCGAAGCCCGCGCGGAACGCGGCAGGATCAGCGTGAGGGGGCCCGGCCAGAACCGCTCCATGAGCGCGCGCGCATGCGGCGGGACATCGCGCGCCCAGGCGTGGGCCGCGGCGATGCCGGCGACATGGACGATCAGAGGATGGCCGCGGGGCCGGCCCTTGACGTCGAAGATCCGCACCACGGCATCGGCTTGGGCGGCATCGGCGCCCAGGCCGTAGACGGTCTCGGTCGGGAACGCGACCAGGCCGCCGCGCAGCAAGGCATCGACGGCACGCGCGATCTGCGCGCCGTCGACGAGGCCGGGGTCGATCAAACTGCTTTGCACGCGCCCCCGCTCACCCCACCCGCTCCCACGAAGGAGAAAGGGGGTTCGTTTGGCGCCCGCCGGGTAATCCGATCAACGCGGCGCTTCCAGACCGAGGATCGCCGCCACCAGACGCGCGCGGGCGAGGGCCTCTTCCACGCTCGCGCCCAGTACCGTGACGTGTCCCATCTTGCGCCCGGGGCGCGCTTCGGTCTTGCCGTAGAGATGCAGGCGCGCGCCAGGGATCGCGAGCACGGCATCGAACGGCGGCATGCGCGGCGCGCCGTCCGGACCGAACCAGACATCGCCGAGCAGGTTGCACATCACCGACGGCCGCATCGCCGTCGGATCGCCCAGGGGTAAACCGGCCAGGCTGCGCACCTGCTGGTCGAACTGGCTGTTGATGCAGGCGTCGATGGTGGCATGGCCGCTGTTGTGCGGGCGCGGGGCGATTTCGTTGACGAGCAGCGTGCCGTCCATGCGCTCGAAGAGTTCGACGCAGAGCACGCCGGTGTACCGCAGTCCCTGGGCGACCCGGACGGCGATCTCGCGAGCGCGTTCCGCCGTTTCGGCCGGGATGCGCGCCGGCGCGATCGATGCCGCGAGGATGCCACCGCGATGCTCGTTTTCCTGGACCGCGAAGACCGCGACGGCACCATCGTGACCGCGCGCCAGAACGACGGAGAGTTCGCGCCGCAGCTCGATCCGCTGCTCGACGACGCAGGGAACTCCACCCAGGGCCTGCCAAGCCTGCGGCAGGTCCTGCGGCACCGCGACGGCGATCTGCCCCTTGCCGTCGTAGCCCATCCGGGCAGTCTTGCAGATCGCCGGAAACAACTCCGGGGAGACCGCCGCACCATCGGCCGCGGCGGCGATCACCGCATAGGCTCCCACCGGAACGCCGCAGGACCGCAGGAACGCCTTTTCCGCGATCCGGTCCTGCGCGGCGGACACCGCCGACGCCGCGGGATGCACGACGCAGCGCTGCGCCAGGCGATCCAGGCTTTGGGCGGGAACGTTCTCGAATTCCGTGGTCACCGCGGCGCACAGCGATGCGAGCGCATCGAGCGCCTGGGGATCGTCATACGCGGCAACGATCTGGCGATCCGCGACCGATCCGGCAGGGCCGTCGGGCACGGGATCGAGCACGCAGACGCGATATCCCATCGCCTGCGCGGCCATGCAGAACATGCGGCCCAACTGGCCGCCGCCCATCACGCCGAGCCAGGAACCGGGGGGGCAGTGCTGCGCCTCGCCCCCCGCACGGCCCTCCCGCTGCGCAGGAGGGTGAGGGGAACGCTGACCGGTCACGCCCGCTACTCCGGCGGCAGCGTCATGTCCCGCGCTTTTTGCGTCTGGGCAGCGCGGAAGGCCACCAGGCGCGCGGCGAGATCGGTATCGTCGAGCGCCAGCATCGCGACGGCGAACAAGGCCGCGTTGGCGGCGCCGGCTTCGCCGATGGCGAAGGTAGCCACGGGGATGCCGCGCGGCATCTGCACGATCGAGAGCAGGCTGTCCCGGCCACCGAGGTGGCGCGTGGCGACCGGTACGCCCAGCACGGGAACCACGGTCTTGGCAGCGAGCATTCCCGGAAGATGGGCGGCCCCGCCCGCGCCCGCGATGATGGCGCGCAGGCCGCGAGCGCCCGCCGTTTCGGCGTAGACGAAGAGGTCGTCGGGCATGCGGTGCGCCGACACCACGCGGGCCTCGTAGGGGACGGCGAACTCGCCAAGCAGAGCGCAGGCGTGCTTCATCGTATCCCAGTCGGACTGCGACCCCATGACGACTCCGATGCGTGCGATGCGCGGTGCGTGCTCCATCATGCGCGTGCTCCCGTCAGGCGATCCAGTGCTTCGCGATAGCGCGCCGCAGTCTTTTCCACGATTTCCCGCGGCAAAGCCGGCGGCGGCGGCGCCTTGTTCCAGGGCTGCGTCTGCAACCAGTCGCGCAGGAACTGCTTGTCGAAACTGGGCGGCGAGATTCCGGCGCGGTACTGGTCGGCAGGCCAGAATCGCGACGAGTCCGGCGTCAGCACTTCGTCCATCAGCCGCAGGGTGCCGTCGTGATCCAGCCCGAACTCGAACTTCGTGTCGGCGATGATGATTCCCCGTGCCGCCGCATGTTCGGTTGCGCGGTGGTACAACTGCAGGGAGAAATCGCGCATCCGTTCGGCGAGCGGCGAGCCGATTCGATCGCAGACCTGTGCGAACGAAATGTTTTCGTCGTGCTCGCCGACGGGCGCCTTGTGCGCGGGCGTGAAGATCGGCTCGGGAAGCTGCTGCGCCTGCTGCAGGCCGGCCGGCAAGGAGATGCCGCACACCGCGCCGGAGTCGCAGTAATCTTTCCACCCCGATCCGATCAGATAGCCGCGGACGACCGCTTCGACCGGCAGCGGAATCAGGCGGCGGGCCACCACGGCGCGCCCGGCGACCTGGTCCCGCTCCTCGGGCCGCACGACGCGCTCGGGCGGGATGTCGACGAGATGATTGGGGCCGAGGTCCGCCAGCAGGTCGAACCAGAAGTTCGACATGGCGTTGAGCACCGCGCCCTTGCCCGGGATGGGTTCGTCCATCATGACGTCGAACGCGGAGATGCGGTCGGTCGTCACGATCAGGAGCTGGTCTTCGCCGACTGCGTAGGTGTCGCGTACTTTTCCCCGGTGCAGCAGGGGCAGGGACCGGATGCGCGATTCCAGCATCGAGGTTTGGGGGACGGGATGCATCACAGCTTGCCTCCGAATCGGTGCCACAGGACCGCGGCCCAGGTTCCGCCGCTCAACAACAAGGCAAGGAGCACCGCGGCACTGCCGAGGTCCTTGGCGCGCTTTGCAAGCGGATTGATTTCATAACCTTGGCGGTCGATGGCGGCCTCGATCGCCGAGTTCAAGACCTCGACGATGAGCACGAGAACCACCGATGCAACGAGGAGAATGCGTTCCACGAAGGATACCGGCAGCAGGAGCGCCGCCGGGATCAAAATCCCCGCGAGGATGGATTCCTGACGGAATGCATCCTCGCCGAGCCACGCAAAACGCAGGCCGTCGACCGAGTAGCCGATGGCGTTCCATACCCGCCGCAAGCCGCGTTTCCCCTTCAGCGCCCGACCATCTCCGTCGGGCGCGGAAGGGGAGTCTCCCGTCACGGAAAACCGCGGCGGCATCACGCGCGGGCGGCGCGGAACGCCGGGCGTGCGCTGGCCGGGCCACGGCACACGCCGATGCGGCGCCTCCGGTGTCCGCGGTACGACGCGTGCACGTCGACCTCCAGCGCAACTTCGGCCCGCACCCGCGGTTTCCGCGCTTCCTTACCGCACCTGTTGCGCCAGGCCTCCGGCGCGATAACGCTGAGCCATCTTTTCGAGCGGCACCGGAACGATCTTCGAGGCCATTCCCGCGCAGCCGAATTCGCGGTAACGCTGCTTGCACAGGTTCTTGGCAGCTTCGCGCGAGGGCTTCAGGAACTCGCGCGGGTCGAACTTCGAGGGGTTCTCGGCCAGGAACTTGCGCGTCGCGGCGGTCATCGCCAGACGGATGTCCGTGTCGATGTTGATCTTGCGCACCCCGTGCTTGATTGCTTCCTGGATCTCCTCGACCGGGACGCCGTAGGTTTCCTTCATCTGTCCGCCGAACTGACGGATGATCTCCAGCAGGTCCTGGGGCACGCTTGACGAGCCGTGCATCACCAGATGGGTATTGGGAATGCGCGCGTGGATTTCCTTGATGCGGCCGATCGCCAGGATGTCTCCGGTCGGCTTGCGCGAGAACTTGTAGGCACCATGCGAGGTGCCGATGGCGATCGCCAGGGCGTCGAGCTGGGTGCGCTGCACGAAATCGGCGGCCTGATTCGGGTCGGTCAGCAGCATGTCGCGGGTCATCTTGCCTTCCGCACCGTGGCCGTCTTCCTTGTCGCCTTCCATGGTTTCCAGCGACCCCAGGCAACCCAGCTCGCCTTCGACGCTCACACCCTTGGCGTGCGCTTCGTCGACAACCTTCTTCGTGACCTGCCAGTTGTAGTCGTAGTCGGCAACGGTCTTGCCGTCTTCCTTGAGCGATCCGTCCATCATCACCGACGAAAAGCCCAGGCTCATCGCGCCTTCACAGACCGCGGGCGATTGACCGTGGTCCTGGTGCATCACGATCGGGATATTCGGGTACGACTCGACCGCCGCTTCGATCAGGTGACGCAGAAAGTGCTCGCCCGCGTATTTGCGCGCACCGGCAGACGCCTGCATGATGACCGGCGCGTCGACTTCGGCGGCGGCTTCCATGATTGCCTGGACCTGCTCCAGGTTGTTGACGTTGAACGCCGGCACCCCGTAGGTGTGCTCCGCAGCGTGGTCGAGCATCTGACGCAACGAAATCAAGGCCATTTGATGTCTCCTATCGACTTTTTTGGGGAAATCAGCCTGCAGCGCGCGCTTGCAGCACGGCCACCGCGGGCAGAGGCTTTCCTTCCAGAAACTCCAGGAACGCCCCGCCTCCGGTGGAGATGTAGCTCACCTTGTCCGCAATCCGGTATTTGGCGATCGCCGCCAGGGTATCGCCTCCGCCAGCAATCGAAAAGGCCCCTGCGGACGTCGCGGCAGCGATCGCCCTGGCCAATTCTTCGGTTCCTTGCGCAAACGCATCGAACTCGAATACGCCCAGCGGGCCGTTCCAGATGATCGTTCCGGCTTCCCGCACGATTTCCGTAAGTTGGGCGGAGGTCTGCGGGCCGACGTCCAGGATGAGGTCGTCGGCTTCGACCGCGTTGGCGGCCCGCACCTGGGCCGGCGCATCCGCGGCGAAGCGCTGGGCGACCGTGACGTCGACCGGCAGCGGCAGGGTTGCTCCCTTGCGTTGCAGCGTCTCGATGACCTTGCGGCATTCCGGGACGAGATCGGGCTCGGCCAGCGACTTGCCGATCGGCAGGCCGGCCGCCAACAGGAAGGTGTTGGCAATGCCGCCGCCGACGATCAGGCGGTCGACCTTCTGCGCCAGATTGTTCAGAATGGTGAGCTTGGTGGAAACCTTCGAGCCGGCGACGATCGCCACCAGTGGCCGTTTGGGTTCCCCCAACGCGCGGCCCAGGGCCTTGATTTCGGCGGCAAGCAGCGGACCGGCACAGGCGACCGGCGCGAAGCGCGCGATGCCGTGGGTGGTGGCTTCGGCGCGATGGGCGGTACCGAAGGCGTCGTTGACATAGACGTCGCACAGCGCCGCCATCTTGCGGGCCAGCTCCTCGCTGTCCTTCTTTTCGCCTTTATTGACGCGGCAGTTCTCCAACAGCGCGACCTGACCCGGAGCGACCGTCACGCCGTCGACCCAATCCGTGACTAGGCGCACCGGGCGGCCGAGCAACTCCGCCATGCGCACGGCGATCGGCGCCAGGGAGTCCGCCGGGGTCAGGGTGCCTTCCGTCGGACGACCGAGATGGGACGTGACCATGACGGCGGCGCCGGCATCGAGCGCCATACGCACCGCGGGGATCGAGGCGCGGATGCGCGTGTCCTCGGTGATGTTGCCGGCAGCATCCTGCGGAACGTTGAGATCCGAGCGAATGAATACCCGTTTGCCGTTCAGTGCACCCTGCTTGCAGAGCGATTCGAGAGTCAAGACGTTCATGGCGAAGGAGAAGGATCCTATTGACGTTTCGGTGAACGCGCAGCAACCGCGCTCCCGCGCCCCGCCCCCCCCA
>JAJYBQ010000186.1 GCA_021778935.1 Pseudomonadota bacterium
CCTCGTCGATCGGCGAAAAATTCCAGGTCGTCGGCGCAACGATCTGGTAATTGTGGATCCGTCCGCGCCGCAGGCCGAGCCAATGCCCGAGGCTGCCGCGGGCCGCTTCGACCAGGCCGACCCCCTCGGCATCTCCGGGCAGGTCGCCAAATGCGCAAAACGGTTCATCCGGCACGAAACCGCGGACCCATGCTTCCATTTCCGGAACCACGCGTGCCACCTCGATCAGCCGCGCCACCACGCGGCTGCGAACATTGCCCCCGGCGCGCGCGACCAGATCCCGCGCGAGCGGGTGGCCGGCGATCAGCTGTCGTGCCAGTGCCCCGGTCTCTGCCGGCGCACCGCCGATCCGCGGCGCCTTGCACCAGGTATACGCACCCGGCTTGTCCGGCAACGGAACCGCGGCGCCGCGGGCCGGCGGCTGCGGCGCCGCACTCTCCGCATACCAGGCGTGGCGGACGTCTTCCGCGATCGCGCCGACGTCCAGCGGCCTCGCCGCGCCGGACTCCCAAAGACCGCCGGGGAAGAGCGGCGCGCCGCCCCGCGCCGATTCGTAGGCGCCGAAACTCAGGAAGCGGTCGTGCGACCGCCCGAGTTCCTCCAGGCGCAGATCCTCCGCGATCGCCAGAAAGCGGGCAAAGTCGGCCGCGCGGCCCTGCGCCCAGGCCATCAGTGCGCCGCCGTCGGACAGCGCCGCCACCGCCTCCAGCGCATCGCCGAACACCGTCTGCTCGAGGAATCCGCGAAATTCGCGCAACATCCGATACAGGCGGCGCGCCTCCGTGGCCGACACCGGCCGCGTGGTTCCGCCGGGCTGAAACGCGTGGCTGTGCGGCCACTTCCCCGCGAGCAGGCCCATCGTATGCAGCAAGGCGGCGCGCGCCGGCAGGAAGTCGCGCGCCGCGCTTCCCTCGAGCGCACGGAAGCGCGCCACCGCCATTGCGTACCAAGGCCTCCCGGAGTATGCGGTCCGCGCGAAATCCGGCATGAAGAACAGATAGAAGTGGCTCAGGTGATCGGCCACGTTCTCGGCCGCCTGCATGCAATGCATCGCCAGGCGTCCATTGATCGGCGCGCGCAGGCCCATCGCATCGGCCAGCGCCGCCGCGGCGGCCGCCGATTGGGAGATCGAACAGATCCCGCAGATCCGCGGCGCGAACACGAGGGCATCGAACGGTTCCCGGCCCTGCAGGATCTGCTCGAAGCCGCGATAGAGTCCCGCGATCACCCGCGCCGACCGAACCCGGCCGCCGTCGACATCGAGTTGGACCTCCAGGTCGCCCTCGACGCGATTGAACGGGCCGATGAGGATGCGCCGGGTCATTTCCGGACGGGCGGCCGCCCGGAACCGGGAACCGCGACGATATGGTCGGAATGGGCGTTCTCCCGCACCCGCGCCGGTGTTGCCGACTTCGACAACGCGGCCAGGGCCACGAACCAGGCTTTCGGCATGTCCACGGGGAGCCCGATGGGAATGCCGGCAACCTTCGGCGTCTCCGCGAAAGGGTGTCCCGGGTCCTCGAACCCGGGTTCGGTGCAGCGAATGCAGGCATAGCCGCCGCGCAGACAGGAGCCCCCGCCGTTCCATGCCCGCAGATTGCAGTCCGCATGGGCCTGGGTTCCTTTGCACCCGAGATTTTCCATCAGGCAACCCTGGTCCGTCGGCTGTCCCGCACTCGCCTTGAATTCGTAGAACTCGTTGCGCGGACAGCCGTGATGCACCAGATGATCGGCATAAAAGCGCGGCCGCCCGCAATCGTCGAGATCCGATTCGCGCAAGGTCCCACGCGCCAGCGCGATCAAGGTTTCGGTGACCCAGTCGGGATGCGGAGGACAGCCCGCCACGTTGATCACCGGCAGTCCGGCCGCGCCACGGTATCGCGCACCGAGCAGCCCGCCGCGCGCCACCCCGTCGTACTGGAGGCCGCAGGCGTCGGTCGGATTCGCACCCGCCGAGGTCACACCACCGAACGCCGCGCAGGATCCGACGGCAACCACGTGCGACGCCCGCCCGGCAAGCCGCCGCACCCACTCGATCGCCGGGATGCCGGTCCCGGCGACGACGTGGAACCGGCCGCTGCCGCGCGGCCCGCGCAGCATCGCGCCTTCGACGCACAACACATCGAGGCCTTGCGCACCCCGGACACAGGCCTCGAGTACCTCCCGCGCCTCCGACCCGGTCTGTTCGGACAGACCGGGATGCCAGAGCAGACGCACGCCTTCGTCCGCCAACACCGCGGGAAGCGAACCCGGTTCGCTCCCGAGCCAGGACAGCGTGCATCCCCCGCAACCGCCGCTTTGAAACCAGAGAACGTTCATGGCTCGTTCAATCCGTATCGGGACAGCTTCGACCGCAAGCCCACGCGGGACAGGCCGAGTTCATCGGCCGCGCGCGTCTTGTTCCACCGATGGCGCACCAGCGCCTCCTTGATGACCCGCGCTTCCAGCTGCTCCATGCGCTCCTTGAGTCCGCCGTCGAGCCCCGCCAGCAACGACAACTCGCGCTCCTCGACATCCTCGCCGGCGGCCAGCACGACGCGCGGGCTGAACAGGTCGGCGCCCAGCCACTCGCCGTCGGTCAGGACCAGCATCCGTTTCACTTCATTGCGCATTTCGCGCACGTTGCCGGGCCACCGATACGCCCGCATGCATTGCAGCGCTTCCGGCGAAAACCCGCGCACCTGCAAGCCGAACTCGGACTTCGCCTGCGCAAGCAGGCTTTCCGCGATCGGCATGATGTCCGTCGGGCGCTCGCGCAGCGGCGGAACGTGCAGGGAGATTCCGGCGAGGCGCCAGTACAGGTCCTCGCGAAACCGGCCCTGCCGAACCTCCTCCTCCATGTCCCGGTTGGTCGTGGCGATCACCCGCACGTCCACCGCCATGGGCCGGGGGCTGCCGACCGGCCGGACCTCGCCCTCCTGCAGGGCGCGCAGGAGCTTGACCTGGAAGGCCGGCGACGTCTCACCGATCTCGTCGAGGAAGATCGTCCCCCCGTCGGCCTGCTGGAAGAGGCCGATCCGGTCTTCGACGGCGCCGGTGAAGGCGCCCCGCTTGTGGCCGAACAGCTCGGCTTCGAGCAGGGAATCGGGCAATGCGGCGCAGTTCTCGACCACGAAGGCGCGATCCGCGCGTGGGCTCGCGTAATGCACCGCCCGCGCAAGCAATTCCTTGCCGGTGCCGGATTCGCCGGTGATCAGGATCGGCAGATCGAACGCCGCGACCCGTTCGGCCAGGGAACACACGGCATCGAGCGGCCCGCCGGGCCCGCGCACGATGCGATCGAACGCCGCGATCGCCTTGGCCTGGACACGGCGTTCGCGTACCGCGGCCTTCAGCGCATGCGGACTGGTGCGCAACTCCAACGCCAAGCGCTGATTGTCCTGCTGCAACCGCCACAATTCCGCCGCCGAACGCAGCGTATGCAGGAGGTGATCCGGTTGCCACGGTTTGAGGAGGTATTGCCAGATCCCGGCTTCGTTGATCCCCGCGATGATGTCCTGCGCATCGGTGTATCCGGAAATCACGATGCGGACGGTGTCAGGCCAGCGTGTCCGCACCCGCTTCAGGAACTCGACGCCCGACACCCCCGGCATACGCTGATCGCAAAGCACGAGCGGAACGAACTCGCGCTCCATGATTTCCTGCGCATCGGCGGCGGACCCGGCGGTGAACACCGTGAAGTCCTCCTCCAGGGTGCGCCGCAGCGCCTCCTGAGAACGCACTTCGTCATCGACCACCAGTACTGCGGGAAGATCGGCCGGCATCCGCGCACCACCCTCTCAACAGATTCTCGGCAACTGTTCGCCCGTCAGCCAGTCGACGATGCGCCGCCCGCCGAAGCGTGTCGTCATCTGCACGAAATGGCGATCGTCGGCGACCGCGACGCCAATGCGCGCGGCATCCCTGCCCAGCGGATGCGCGCGCAGCGCGGCCAGCGCCGCATCGGCCTGGGCGGGCGGACACACGGCAACCAGCTTACCTTCGTTGGCAACGTAGAGGGGATCGAACCCGAGAAACTCGCACGCCGCGGAAACCGCGGGCTGCACCGGGATCGCCGCGTCGTCGAGATGAAAGCCGACCCCCGACTGGGCGGCGATTTCGTTGATCGTCGTCGCCACGCCACCGCGCGTCGCATCGCGCAGGACGCGCACTTCGGGCACGGCGGCGAGCAGATCCCGCACCAGGCCGTGCAAGGCCGCGGTATCGGAAACGATCGGCGAATCGAAGGCGAGGTGTTCCCGCTGCGACAGAATCGCCATGCCATGCTCGCCGATCGACCCCGAGAGCAACACCACATCGCCCGGACGCGCATTGGCACCGGCACAATCGATCCCGTCGGCAAGATCGCCGACGCCCGTCGTCGTGATGAACACCCCATCCGCCTTGCCCGCCTCGACGACCTTCGTGTCGCCCGTCACCACCGGCACGCCCGCATCGCACGCCGCGCGCGCCATGGACGCGACGATGCGCACCAGGTCGGCCAGCGGAAACCCCTCTTCCAGGATGAACCCGGCGGCGAGATACCGCGGCCGGGCGCCCATCATGGCGACATCGTTGATCGTGCCGTGCACCGCCAGGCAGCCGATGTCGCCGCCGGGGAAAAAGAGCGGCGACACGACATGGGAATCGGTCGACATCACCAGGCGCGCCCCAGTCCCCGGCGGCGCCCAGGGCAGACGCGCGCCATCGTTGCCGTCGAGAAATTCGTTGTCGAGACCGCGCGCAAACACCTCCCGGATGAGTTGCGCCATCGCCCGGCCACCGGCCCCGTGCGCCATGTCGACGCGACCGCCGCGAAGATCCAGCGGACGGACATAGTCGGGCTTCGCGTTCGCGTTCATGCCGCCTCCCGGAACCGGCCATAGGTGAAATGCGCGGCGCAGGCACCCTCGGACGAAACCATGCATGAACCCACCGGGTTCTCCGGCGTGCACACCGAGCCGAAGATCCGGCAGTCCTGCGGGCGCTTTTCGCCGCGC
>JAJYBQ010000187.1 GCA_021778935.1 Pseudomonadota bacterium
CCCGACGATGATCCGCTTGACGCCCAGTTCCAGCGCCGTCTCGCGAATCCGCAGCGCGATCTTGCGCAACTGGTCGTAGCTTCCGATGAACATGCCGAAATTTGCCGCCTCGGATGCAAACGACGCCACCGTCCACGACACGCCGGCGGCATGAAACACCTTGCCATACCCGATCAGGCTTTCCACATGCGGTTCGGCAAAGAAGTCGGCCGACGGCGTAACCAGCAGAACCTCCGCCCCTTTTTCGTTCAACGGGTAGCGGACCGGAACGCCGGTTTCGGCGAGCACGTCCTCTTCCAGCCCCTGCAGCGTGTCGGCCAGGGCCGCTTCCGGCAGGCCAAGATTGTTCCCGACCCGGTGGACCTTGCCGATGATCTCGTTGGTGTACTTCTGCCCGTAGCCCACGGCATCGAGGATTTCCCGCCCCGCCATCGTGATCTCGGCAGTATCGATGCCGTATGGGCAGAACACCGAGCAGCGCCGGCACTCCGAGCACTGGTAGTAGTACGAATACCACTGGTCGAGCGTCTCTCGCGTCAGCTCGCGCGCTCCGACCAATTTTGGAAACACGCGTCCCGCCACCGTGAAATATCGCCGATAGACGCTGCGCATCAGATCCTGGCGCGCAACCGGCATGTTGAGCGGATCGTGGGTGCCAAGGAAATAGTGGCACTTGTCGGCGCACGCGCCGCAGTGCACGCACGAATCGAGGAACACCTGCAACGAACGCTGCTTCCCAAGCAGCTCACGCATCTTGTCGAGCGCAACGTCCTTCCAGTTCTCGACCAGGGTGCCGGGAAACCCCAGGTCGTTCTGGATTTTCTCGTTTGCCAGAAACGACTTGGTTCCGGCCATCGCGCCGGGTTCGAGCGCCGGAACGATCGGAATGGTGCGATACGGCGGCGCCGTGACTTCGACGTGGGCCATAGGTCAGCGCTCCCCTTCCATGCGCGCCGCCCACGGCGCCAGATGGCGGTGCTCCCGCGGATTGTTCCGCTGGTTGCGCGTGGGCGAGAAGAACACACCGGGCGCATGGAGCAGCTTGCTGAACGGAAAGACGATCATCAGCATGGCAACCAGGAACAGATGGGTGTACAGCAGCGGGTCGGACGGCAGCGGCTGCGGATCGAAGCGCTCGAGTCCGAGGATGAAGATCTTCACCGAAACGATGTCGGTATGAATTCCGAACTTCATTCCCAGTCCCGTTCCGGCGATCGCGATCAGCAAAGCCAGCATCAGGTGATCGGACGCGGTCGAGATGTAGCGCACCCGCTCGACCAGGATGCGGCGCGCCCACAGTGCGGCCAGCGCGACGGGCATGGCCAGCCCGGCCACGATTCCGAATGGCTGGATCGGCACCACCCAGCTCCACACGGGCTGGGTGAAATAACGCAGATGGCGCAGCAGCACCAGGGCCAGTGCGACGTGAAACGGCCAGCCGAACAGCCAGGTCCAGAGATTGGAACGGAACAGGCTTTCGAACAGCGTCACCTCGCGCGCCATCCGCAATGCAACGCCGCCCAGGGTCCTCGGAGCCGGGGTCGTCGGAATCTTCAGGGGTGCGGGCGTGCGCGCATACGACGCGACCCGCCGCGCGACCCCGACCACGAACACCAGGACTGCGGCATAGAGCAAAGCGGCAAAAAAAAGGCTGGCGGCATCCATGAGCGGGGACAGCGAAGTGACCTGTTCAGACCCTCACCCCAGCCCCCTCCCACGGGCGGGAGGGGGAATCTTCCACGTTCGCACCGATCAGACGCAGCCCGTAGGCTTCGGCAACCCCGCGATCTTGCAAGCCTGCTTCGCCGGGCCGTACGGGAACAATTCATAGAGATACTGGCTGTTTCCCTTATCCGGCCCCAAGGCCTTGCCGATCGCCTTGGTGAGAACCCGCACCGCCGGAGCGATCTGGTATTCCTCGTAGTACTTGCGCAGGAAATTGATCACTTCCCAATGGTTGTCGCTCAGATCGATGCCCTCGGTCTGCGAAATGTGCTTGGCGACATCTTCATTCCAATCGGCGAGGTTGACCAGATAGCCTTCCTCGTCCGTCTCGAACGATTTGTCACCGATCGCGATCGTCCCCATTTCGTTGCTCCTTATCTCGTAGTTATGTCATCCCGTTCCCGACGGAACCAGGATTCTCAGAATCGAATGTGCGTGGACGCGTTCAGGTTCGCCCGCGCGCCGCGCCAATCATCGATCAGGTACTTCGTGAACGGAAGGCCGGTGCGCTCGAAGAATCGCGGCCAGCCGATGCGATCGATCCAGTCGGCCAAGCGCTCCCAGGGGCGCGCGTCGGCCTTGTAGGTGTAGAGAATCTTCTTGACGATCTCGGACACTTCAGGCCATCGCGGCGGATTGTTCGGAATCCCCGACGCCACCATCTTCATGAATGTCGGCTTGCCGCGCGCGTTGGAGTTCTTGCCGCCGACCCAGATTGCGAACTTCGAATACTCGGGGTCGTTGATCTGCATCGGCGGGCACGGCGGATAGCAGGCCCCGCAGCAGACGCACTTCTTCTCATCGACCTCGAGCGACGGCTTGCCATTCACCAGTGCCGGACGGATCGCGGCAACCGGGCACCGCGCGACCACCGCCGGCCGTTCGCAGACGTTGGCGACCAGATCGTGGTTGATCTTGGGCGGCTTGGTGTGCTGGATGATGATGGCGATGTCCGCCTGGCCGCCGCAATTGATCTCGCAGCAACTGGTCGACAGGTGAACACGGTTGGGCATCTCTTCCCGACGGAACTCCTCGTGGAGTTCGTCCATCAGCGCCTTGACGGCTCCGGACGCATCGGTTCCGGGAATGTCACAATGCAACCAACCCTGGGTATGCGCAATCATCGACACGGAGTTGCCGGTGCCGCCGACCGGGAACCCCTCGGCTTCAAGCTTCGCAACGAGCGGCGCGACCTTCTCCGGCGTCGACACCATGAACTCGATGTTCGAGCGGATGGTGAACCGCACGTGCCCCTCGGCATACTGATCGGCGATGTCGCACAACTTGCGGATGGTGTAGACATCCATCTGCCGCTGCGTGCCGGCGCGCACCGACCACACCTCGTCACCGCTGCGCGCGACGTGATGCAGCACTCCGGGGCGCGGGCGGTCGTGAACCTTCCAGGCGCCGTAATTCTTCTTCAGTAGCGGGTGCAGGTATTGCTGGTTGTCCGGAACGCCGCTTTCGATCGCGCGGCGGGGCTTGGCCGGCGGTGCCGCGACTGCTTGTACTTGCGTCATCTTTTCCTGTCTCCTGTCGTGGCCTCGGCGACCCGCCGCCTCAGGCGGCCTTCTTCTTCGCTTCGATGCGTGCGACCTCCTCGTCCCAGCCGTCGGTGCGAACATAGGGGTTCGTGCGGGGCGCCGAAACCATGTTCGGGTCCGCGTCGATACCTATCGCGTCGAGAAAGTTCATCAGGCCGATGCGCTCGATCATTTCTCCGGTCCGCTCGTGCTCGAGCGCGTTCTCGGCGAAGAAATCGATGATCTTCTGCGCCAGCTCGACCAGCTTTTCGCGATCCTCGTCGGTGTCGAGCTTCATGAACGGGACGATCACCGTCCCCATCAGGTCGCCGATCTTGAGCGCCCGCTTGCCGCCGACCAGGATCGCCGCGCCACGGTCGTTCCCCGGAGCCAATCCGCCGGTGATGACGTTGATGCAATGCATGCACCGGACGCAGTCGCTGTTTTCGATCTGGATCGCGTGCTTGTCGTCGACCTTCACGCTGCTGATCGTCGGTCCCTGCCTCACCGCGTCGGCATCGACGACCTGGATCGCCTTGCTCGGGCAGCGCGCAACCACATCGTTCACCAGCGCGCTCATGCCGTGCTGAGCGAAATAGCGGCGGGCGATGGTCTCGTCGGTCTGGATGTTGTCTCGCCAGATCCCGATCACCGCCATGTCGGCGCGCTGGATCGAGTTCATGCAATCGTTCGGGCACCCCGAGAACTTGAACTTGAACTTGTACGGCAGCGACGGGCGGTGGATGTCATCGAGGAAATTGTTGATGATCGTCCGGTGCGCGCGCGCCTCGTCGAAACACGACTGCTCGCAGCGCGCAGCGCCGACGCACGACATGGAGGTGCGCACCGCGGGGCCGGCACCACCGAGATCGAAACCCAGTTCGTTGATCTCGTCGAAGGCCTTCTGCACGTTCTCCGTCGTCGCCCCCTGGAACATGATGTCGCCGGACTGGCCGTGGAAGGCGATTAGGCCCGTGCCGTGCTTTTCCCAGACGTCGCAGAGCTTGCGCAGGATGTCGGTCGTGTAATGCATGCCCGGTGGCGGCATGACACGCAGCGTATGGAACTCGGCCGCGTCTTTGTATACCGGCTTGTCGTTCTCGTCCTTGAGTTCGGTGAAGCGCGGAATCACTCCGCCGCCGTACCCGAACACGCCGACCGTACCGCCTTTCCAGTACCCCTTGCGGGTGCGATACGAGGTTTCGAGCTGACCCAGGACGTCGACGACGTAATCCTTGTCCTGCGCCAAACGCTTCAATCCGGTCACGAAGCTTGGCCACGGTCCGCTCTCGAGTTCGTCGAGCATCGGCGTGGGGTGCAACGGTTTCGCCATGATCGGGTCTCCTTTTCCCGGTTGCGTGCGTTTCCGGCCGCACGGCCGATGCGCGGTGCCTCGCATCCTGGCGGCCCGCAGCCATGTTGTGACAACGACCATGGTAGTGGCGGAGCTCCGCGAACGCCATTGCTCCGGGTGATAAGTCGCACACTTCCCCTCCGGGATGCCACGGACTACCCGTTGGGGGTAGGCGTGGCGCCTCGCAACGGCTATAGACATCCACCGGCTCCCCGCGACGACAATACGGTCCGTAATTACTCCTTCTGGCGTAATGGATTACGAGGATTCGACAACCGCGTTGCATCAGACGGTTGCGCGGAAGAGGATGCGATGGAATCGGCCACGACGCTGTTCCGCTGCACGGTCCCTTGGGGCCGGCAGGAAATCGAACTC
>JAJYBQ010000188.1 GCA_021778935.1 Pseudomonadota bacterium
AGAAGATGAAGGACGGCATGAAGCGCCTGAACGAGGAACTGGCAGAGGTCGAGGTCGAAGGACAGGCCGGCGCCGGGCTCGTCAAGGTCACGCTCACCTGCAAGCATCAGGCGCGGCGGGTGGTCATCGATCCCAGCCTCGTCGGCGACGACAAGGACATGCTGGAAGACCTGGTCTGTGCGGCGTTCAATGATGCCGTGCGCCGGGTCGAAGAGACGGTGCAAGGCCGGATGGCTACCGTCACCGCCGGCATGCCCATGCCGCCGGGCTTCAAGATGCCGTTCTTTTGATCGCGCGTGCAGACCGGACGTTCTGACGCGTTGCGTATCGTGGACGCAAGATCGGCCCGTGCCGTGCCGGATTCCGAGGTTCCCTCGTGAAGCTGGGCCGTACGCTCGAAGCGTTGATCGAGTCGCTCAAGCGGCTGCCGGGCATCGGCCCGCGCTCGGCGCAGCGCATCGCATTCCACCTGTTGCAGCAGGACCGCGATGGTGCGCTCCTGCTTGGGCGGGCGCTGCTCGACGCCGTCGAAAGGGTGGGGCGCTGCGCGCGCTGCAACACGCTCACCGAGCTGGAGATCTGCGAGACTTGCGCCGATCCGCAGCGTGACCCCGGCTTGCTGTGTGTGGTGGAGTCGCCGGCGGATCAACTCGTGATCGAGCAGTCCCTCGCGTACCGGGGGCTCTACTTCGTGCTGTTCGGCCGGCTTTCTCCGCTGGATGGCGTCGGCCCGCGGGAAATCGAGCTCGACCGGCTGGCCACCCGCGCCGGCGATGGAGTGGTGCGCGAGGTGATCGTCGCCACATCCTTTACGCCGGAGGGCGACGCGACCGCCCACTTCATCTCGGAGGCGGTCCGCGCCCGCGACCCCGACGTCAAGGTGAGCCGGCTGGCGCGCGGTGTGCCGGCGGGCGCGGAACTCGAATACACCGACGTGAACACGATCGCGCAGGCGATGCTGGACCGCCGGGCACAGTAGGTTTTCTGCCAACCCCCGCTCCCCCGCCCGCTCCCGCCGCCGCGGGAGCGGGGGAAGATCCGGCCTCCGCGACGTTCGCTCATCGGAGGGCGCTTGCCAATCGCCGCGTGAATTCAGCAGGCGGCCCATGTCCGGCTGGCATAATCCCCCTTTGCGGCCGCTTGCCGCGCCCATCCGTTACGAGCCCTCCGCCATGTTCTCCCGCTCTGTCACCCTCGACCGTGCCGACCCCGAACTCTGGGATGCGATCCAGGCCGAAAACCGCCGGCAGGAAGATCACATCGAACTGATCGCCTCCGAGAATTACACGAGCCCTGCCGTGATGCAGGCCCAGGGCTCGCAGCTCACCAACAAGTACGCCGAGGGCTATCCGGGCCGGCGCTACTACGGCGGTTGCGAATACGTCGACATCGCCGAGCGGCTGGCGATCGACCGTGTCAGGCAGCTGTTTGGCGCGCAGGCGGCAAACGTGCAGCCCAACTCCGGGTCGCAAGCCAATCAGGCGGCGTTTCTCGCCACGCTCAAACCCGGCGACACGGTGCTGGGCATGTCGTTGGCGATGGGCGGCCACCTCACGCACGGCTCGCCGGTGAACATGAGCGGCAAGTGGTTCCATGTCGTGAGCTATGGCCTGAACGCGCAGGAAGAGATCGACTATGAAGAGGTCGAGCGGCTGGCGCGCGAGCACAACCCGCGCCTGATCCTGGCGGGTGCTTCGGCCTATGCGCTGCGAATCGATTTCGAGCGCTTCGCGCGCATCGCCCGCGAGGTTGACGCGGTGTTCATGGTCGACATGGCGCATTACGCCGGCCTGATCGCGGCGGGCGTGTACCCCAACCCGGTGCCGCATGCCGACATCGTCACCTCAACCACCCACAAGAGTCTGCGTGGACCCCGCGGCGGCTTCATCCTGATGCGCGAGGAGTACGAGAAGGCGATCAACTCGGCAGTGTTCCCCGGCCTGCAAGGCGGACCGCTGATGCATGTCATTGCCGGCAAGGCGGTGGCGTTCCGCGAGGCGCTGGCGCCGGAATTCCAGGCATATCAGGAACAGGTGTTGCGCAACGCCCAGGCGATGGCGCAAACGCTCGCGGAGCGCGGCTTGCGCATCGTTTCCGGCCGCACCGAGAGCCACCTGATGCTGGTCGACTTGCGCGCCAAGGGCATCACCGGCAAGGTGGCCGAAGCCGCCCTGGGGCGCGCGCACATCACGGTGAACAAGAACGCGATTCCCAACGACCCGGAAAAGCCCATGGTGACGAGCGGCATCCGCATCGGCGCACCGGCGATGACCACGCGCGGTTTCGGCACGGCGGAAGCGGTGCGCACCGCCAACCTGATCGCCGACGTGCTCGACCGGCCCGATGATGAGCAGAACATCGCCGCCGTGCGGGATCGGGTCGCGGAGCTGACGCGGCGCTTCCCGGTGTATGGGTGATGGCAGGGAGTCTCCTGGCCCCGACGGGTGCGGAGGGTGGGGGACCTTGTCATGAAGTGTCCGTTCTGCTCACATCCTGACACGAAAGTGATCGACTCGCGGGCGTCCGACGAGGGCGCCGCGATCCGCCGTCGTCGCCGTTGCATCGGCTGCGAAAAGCGCTTCACCACCTACGAGCGCGTCGAACTCGCGCTGCCGACCGTCGTCAAGCGCGGCGGCAGCCGCGCCGACTACGATCGCGCCAAGCTCCGTGCCTCGATGCTGCTCGCGCTGCGCAAGCGGCCGGTCGCGCGCGAGGCGGTGGAGGAGGCAATCCACCGCATCGAGGAGCGCCTGCTCAGTACCGGGCAGCGCGAGATCCGCAGTGAAAGGTTGGGCGAGCTGGTCATGCGGGAACTGCGCCGCCTCGACAAGGTGGCGTATATCCGGTTCGCGTCGGTCTATCGGAGTTTCGAGGACGTGGATGCGTTCGCGGAGGTGGTCAAGGAAGTGCGTCCGCGCCGCCGCCGCGGCAGTGAGGGCGGCGCCTAGGCCAACGCGCAACCGTCGGCGGCGCGCTTTCAGGAGAGCTGCGTGTACTCGGAAACCGATGATCGACTCATGCGCCGCGCGCTCGAACTCGGCGCCCGCGCCTGGGGACGGGTGACGCCCAACCCGCACGTCGGCTGCGTGATCGCTCGCGGCGAGGATGTCCTGGGGGAAGGCTGCACCCAACCGCCGGGCCGCAACCATGCCGAGGTGGAGGCGATCCAGGACGCACGCCGTCGCGGCCATGATGTGCGCGGTGCCACGGCCTATGTGACGCTGGAACCGTGTTCCCACTTCGGCCGTACGCCGCCCTGTGCGATGGCGCTGATCGAGGCGGGCATCGGCTGCGTCGTCGCGGCGGTGGAGGATCCCAATCCACGGGTGGCGGGTCGCGGACTGGCCATGCTGCGCGAGGCCGGGGTCGACGTGCGCTGCGGCCTCCTGGGGCAGGACGCAGCCGACGCCAACGCAGGATTTTTTTCGCGCATGAACCGGGGGCGGCCCTGGGTCCGGGTCAAGCTCGCGGCGAGCCTGGACGGGCGCACCGCCCTCGAAAACGGCGAATCGAAGTGGATCACCGGGGAGGCAGCGCGCGCCGACGGTCATGTCTGGCGCGCACGCGCCTGCGCGATCCTGACCGGGATCGGCACCGTGCGCGCCGACGATCCGCTGCTCACCGCGCGCGGGCGGGACGTCGCCCGCCAGCCGTTGAAGGTGGTTGCCGACAGCGCGCTCGCCATCGATCCGGGTGCGCGCCTGTTCGACGGCAACCCGGTGCTGATCGCGTGCGCCCGCGGCGACGCCGCCAAGCAGGCGGCCCTGACGCGCCGGAATGCGGAGACCTTCATTTGCCCCGGCCCCGATGGGCGCGTCGACCTCGGCGCGCTGCTGGCCGAGCTGGGCCGGCGGGGCGCGAACGAAGTGCACGCCGAAGCCGGGCCGGCGCTTTCCGGGGAGCTGGTGCGCGGCGGATGGGCTGATGACCTGGTGCTGTATCTGGCGCCGATGCTGATCGGCCCCGGTCAACCGATGTGCCGGTTGCCGAAGCTGGAGAGCCTGTCGCTGGCGCGATCGCTGCGGATCCGCGAGACGGCGATGATCGGCGGCGACCTGCGCATTCTGGCGCGGGTGCAATAATCGCAGCGGTGAGGGAGATGTTCAAGGAATCGATGGCACGAGGAACGCTTGTAAAGGCCGCGGCAAGCGCCGTCGGGGTCGAAGCTGCAATGGTGTGCGTGAGGTAGGCGGCGAATATGTTTACCGGGCTTGTCCAATCCACCGGCCGCATCGTGTCGGTCCAGCCGCTCTCCGGTGCGTCCGACGCCGGCGTGCGCGTCGAGGTCGACGCAGCGGGCCTTGCGCCGCGCCCGATCGCCTTGGGCGACAGCATCGCCGTGAGCGGTGTCTGTCTGACCGTCACGGGCCTGCGCGGCGGTACATTCACCGCCGACGTGTCGCGCGAAACCCTGTCGAAGACCGCGGGGCTCGACACGCCGGGCGCGGTGAACCTGGAAACCGCGTTGGCCTTGGGTGACAAACTGGGCGGCCACCTCATGGCTGGGCACGTCGACGGCGTGGGAGAGATCGTGCGCAGGGCACCGGTCGGCGAGTCGACGGAACTCGTCGTGCGCATTCCGGCGGATCTTGCGATCTATATGGCGTCCAAAGGCTCGGTTGCCGTCAACGGCGTCAGTCTCACGATCAACCGGGTGACGGACCAGGCCGGCGGCTGTGAGATTGCGATCAATTTGATCCCGCACACCATCGCAGCGACGACCTTCGCACTTCTTGCGCCGGGCGCCAGGGTTAATATCGAGGCGGATCTTCTTGCCCGCTACGTCGTGCGGGCGCGCGATTGCGATCCGATTCGTTGAATTTTGCCGTTTCTCCGATTTTGGCGGGGAAACGGGAAGGGGTGAAGGCGGGTGTCGAGCGATCATCAAGGCACGGAAGAGACGGGTTTCCCCACGCGGCACGCAGCCGCGGTGCCGACCGAAGGCGCCGCGATTTCGTCGACCTGGGAGAT
>JAJYBQ010000189.1 GCA_021778935.1 Pseudomonadota bacterium
GCCCGTAGCGCGACGAAATTCTCGCGAGAGTCGATCTGCACGCTCGTCGTCTGCTCCCAGACGAGGTCGCGCAACACGCGCTGCGCCAGCGAAAGCTCCCGGTACAGCAGCGCCGGCGGCGCGACCGTCCCGCTGTCGGCGTGGATCTGCCCCCAGCGTTTGCGCAGGTACTCGATGTCGGTGCGCAGGTCGTCTTCGCTGGCGTCCTCCGCGCTCGTGCGGATGATGAAGCCGCCGGTTTCCTCGACCGGAATGAGGCGGGCCAGCCGCTCGCGCAATTGCGCGCGTTCGGCCTCGTCCTCGATGCGCTGCGATACGCCGATGTGCGAGTCCTGCGGCAGATAGACGAGATTGCGCCCCGCCAGGCTGATCTGGGTGGAGAGCCGCGCGCCTTTGGTTCCGATCGGATCCTTGATCACCTGCACGAGGAGCCGGTCGCCTTCATGGACGATCCGTTCGATCGGCGGACGCTCGTTCGTGTACTGCCTGGTTTCCCAGATGTCGGCGATGTGCAGGAACGCGGCGCGTTCCAGGCCGATGTCGACGAATGCCGACTGCATGCCGGGAAGAACCCGCGCAACTTTGCCGATGTAGACGTTGCCGACGATGCCGCAGTTGGCGGTGCGCTCGATGTGCAGTTCCTGCACCGCGCCGGCAAGTAGCACCGCAACACGGGTTTCTTGCGGCGTGATGTTGACGAGGATGTCTTCGCTGGACATGTTGCCAAGTTACCACACGTAAGGGAATTGTAATAATTTCTTTGGAAAACGTAATTTTCTCGACATATCCGCTTCGTACCGTCGGCGCTTCCATCGATAACGAGGAAGCGGGAAATGAAAGTACGCAAGCACAAGGGAAAACGCTGGACGCCGATCGGCGTCTGCGCGTTGGCGGGAACCGTCGCGCTGGTCGCACCGGCGTACGCCGACGATACCCAGGCGCCGTCCGCACAGGCCCAGGATCAGGGCGCCCAGCAGCTGGAACGCATCGTCGTGCAGGGACAGAAGACCGGCACCGCGTCGTACGAGGCCCCCACCCAGGGTACGCTCGATGCCGGCGAGCCGCAGTCGATCATCAACCAGCACTACATCGAGAACAACGTCACGCCGGCGGAGAACTACACCGACATCGTCAACATCGCACCCAGCGTGTCCGAAGTGACGCCCAACGGCCCGGGCAATGCGGAGGCGCTGCAGATGTCGATCCGCGGCTTCCAGGACGGGCAGTTCAACGTCACGTTCGACGGCATCCCGTTCCAGGACTCGAATGACTTTACCCACCATTCGACCTCGTATTTCACCGCCGATACGGTCGGCAACATCCTCGTCGATCGCGGCCCGGGCACGGCGTCGCAGCTCGGCTACGCGACCTTCGGCGGCACCGTGGCGGTGCAGTCGAAAGACCCGTTGGACAAGGCCAACCTCAATGCCTCGGCGATGTTCGGGACGTGGAACACGAACGACCTGTCGACCGAGCTCGATACCGGCACGATGAAGAACGGCGGTCGCGCGATGATCACGCTGACCGACATCAATACGGCCGGCGCGATGACCGACAACGGCCAGCGGCGCAAGAACGCGTTCCTCAAGTATGTCCAGCCGATCAATCAGGACACGACCCTGACGGCCGTTGCGATGTATGACACCTTGCATCAGAACGTGTCGCAGTTCGGCACGACGCAGGCGCAGATGGCGGCGTACGGGCCGCATTACAGCTTGAGCAGCAATCCGTCGAGCGACAGCTACTACGGCTACAACTTCGACAACATCCACACCGATTTCGAATACCTCGGCCTGCACACCCAGGCCGGCGGGGTGCGGATCGACAACAAGGTCTATACCTACGCCTATTACCACTCGATGAACAACACCAATGACCCGAGTCTTGCGCAAGGGTCTCTGGGTGTGTACGACGGCCTGCCCACGAGCAGCCCGATCTACAATGACGTCGCGGGACAGTCCGGATCCATGGATTACCGTTCCTGGGGCGACGTGTTCAAGGCCGAGGGCGACGTCGGCAAAGGCGTTCTGCGCGGCGGCATGTGGGTCGACTATCAGATGAACTTCCGTTTCCTCCAGGATGTGAACTGGAGCCTGGGCGGAGCGCCCGACACGAGCGGACCGGACGGCCCCAACGGCGTGCAGCGCAACCTGCGCGACGACATGACGACGCTCGATCCGTTCGTCGAGTACGAATATCACCCGACAGCCGCCTGGACGATCACCCCGGGCATCCGGTACATGTCGTTCAAGCGCAGCGTCAGTGGCGCGGTCCTGCCGAGTACGGGCGGACCGGGAAACCTGAGCAAGACCTACGACGGAACACAGCCGTCGATTTACGCCAACTATCGCCTCGCCCCCAACGCAAGCGTATATGCACAGTGGGCGCGCGGATTCCTGGCGCCGAAAGACGCCAGCGTGTTTTACGATGTCAAGAACCAGGGAGCCGGCGTGAACGTCGCGGATCCCGGGGCCGAGACGACGAACAACCTGCAGGCGGGCAGCACCTGGAAGACCGACAAGTTCACGGTTTCGGGCGATGTCTACTACATCCGGGCCAACAACTTCGCCCAGTTGAACGGCGCGGGAACCAAGGTCAACCAGTTCGGCAACACGGTGTTCAAGGGGGTGGAACTCGAAGGCACCTACGTGCTCGGCTACGGGTTCAGCTTGTACGGCAACTACAGCTACAACAAGCAGAACTATGCTGACGGCACGCCGGTGCAGTTCGCACCCAACAACATGTACACCGCCGGTCTGATCTATGACCAACGCGGTTGGTACGGCTCGGTGATCGCCAAGCACATCGGATCGACCTATCAGGGCGGCAACAACGGTCCGTTGCCCGGCGGCGTGTATCAGATTCCCGGATACACGATCACCAATCTGTCGCTGGGCTACACGATCCTGAATCCGACCGCGGGCGTCAAGGACGTCAAGCTCCGGTTCCTGGTGTCGGATCTGTCGAACAACCAGTCGATCTACTACGTGTATGGCGCGACGCTGAGCGGCACGGACATGTTCATGACCTTGCCGGGCCGCTCGTACATGCTGGGCGGGTCGGTGGATTTCTGATGAGGCATCGCTCTCCCGCGTGAGCGGGAGAGCGAACCGGGCGCGCGGAGCCGGCATTCGCCCCCTCGGATGTTCGGCGCGATAGCATGGATCCCTCTCTTTCAACTGCGGGGGCGGGCGGGGGTGGAGGGTAGCGACAATGTCGCGCTGTAGGTTCCTGGCTACAGCATGGCGATCCCCGCCTCCGCCAGCAGCCCCGCCGTCTCCGCCAGCGGCAGGCCCATCACGCCCGAATAACTGCCTTCGATCCGTTCGATGAAGATCGCGGCGATTCCCTGGATGGCGTAGCCGCCGGCCTTGTCATAAGGTTCGCTGGTCGCACAGTATCGTTCGATTTCTTCCGGTGCGATTGCGCGCATCGTCACCCGGGTCACGCTGACGCGGGTTTCGGTCATCACGAATCCGCTGCGGATGCGCGACAGCGCCACCGCAGTGCGGACCTCGTGCGTGCGCCCGGCCAGGCGCGCAAGCGTGCGCGCGGCGTCCTGCGGGTCGTCCGGCTTGCCGAGCACGTCGCCGTCCAGGATCACCGTGGTGTCGGCGCCCAGCACCGGCCACAACGGCAGGCTGCGCAGGCTCAGGACCTTGGCTCCGAGTTCGGCCTTGTCCCGGGCGATCCGCAGGACGTAGTCGGCGGGGGCTTCCCCCTCCCGCTCCGTTTCGTCGACTTCCGGGCCGCGCGGCGGGTGGGAGCGCAGCGGCAATGCGGTGAACGGCGCGCCGATCTGGTCCAGCAATTCCTTGCGCCGCGGACTCGTCGAGGCAAGATAGAAACGCGGAGAGGTCATGGCGCTACCGCGAAAATGGGATCGTCGATTATGCGCGGTGATAGGGATGCGAAGCAAGGATGGACCATGCCCGATAGAGTTGTTCGACGAGCAGCACCCGCGCCAGCGCGTGCGGCAACGTCAGGCTGGAGAGGCGCAGGCGCAGGGTGGCCTGGCGTTTGAGTTCCGCGTCCAGGCCGTCGGCGCCCCCGATCACAAACACCGGATCACGTGCCGCGTCGCGCCATGCTCGCAGCTCCGACGCGAATTGCGCCGTGGTCCAATCGACGCCCGTTTCATCCATTGCGATCAGGTGGGCGCCGGGCGGAATGCCGGCGCGCAGGCGGGCGGCCTCCAAGGACTGGACGCGCACCGCATCCGCGCCGGTGCGCGCTTCCGGTTTGATGGCGCGCACCTCGACGCGGAAGTCGCGGGGGAATCGATCCAGGTAGTCGCGTACGGCCGCGTCGGCCCATCCGGGCAGTTTTTGGCCAACGGCTGCGACCAGAATCTTCACGCGCGCGACGCCGCTTTCTTCGCGGCGCGCTTCGCCGGCGGTTTCGCCGTGGTGTTCCGGGACGCCGTCTTCTTCGCGGCCGTCTTCCTGGCGGTGGTGCGCTTGGCAGCGCTTGCGGTCGTTCTCGTGGCCGGAGTCGCGGTCGGCGATTTCCGGGGCGCGGACTTGCGGGGTGTCGGTGCAGCCTTTTCCGGTTTGTCCGCTTCCGGTGCGGCCGACCGGGCGCGGGCGCCGCCGCCGGGTGCGGTCGTAGGCTCCTCTGCGCGCTTCATCCGGACGGGCTTCCCGCCCCAGATCTCTTCCAGGCCGTAGTACGTCCGTACCGCCGGTTGCATGACGTGCACCACGGCATCGCCCAGATCGACGAGCACCCATTCGCCGGTGTCCTCGCCCTCGACGCTGATGACCTCGCCGCCGGCTTCCTTGACCTTCTCCACGACCCGCGCGGCCAGGGCACGGGTCTGCCGGTTGGATGTTCCGCTGGCGAGGATGACGCGGTCGAACAGGTCGGAGAGCGCAGTGGTGTTGAAGACGGCGATGTCCTGCGCTTTGACGTCTTCCAGGGCGTCGACGATCACG
>JAJYBQ010000190.1 GCA_021778935.1 Pseudomonadota bacterium
AAGCGTGGTCGACCTGTTTGCCGAGCCGCGGCTCAACCACCACGCGCAGGTGCAGGGTGGGGTGCTCGGAGAGGAGTGCGGCGGGCTGCTGTCGGATTTTTTTCGCGAACGCCGGGGAAGGAAGGACGCATGACGCGCCCGCGGAGTGTCGGGTTTTTCGCGCCGTCGGGGTACGTCACCGCGCCCGACATCATCGAGCGCGCGGCGGCGTTCTTCGCGCAACGAAACTGGCAGGTCCGGACGACGGAGAGCGTCGGGGCCCGCGACGGGCGATTCGCAGGGCCGGATGCGCTGCGGCGAGCCGACCTCCTGCGAATTGCCGAGGACGAGACCCTGGATGTCGCGCTCTGCGTTCGCGGTGGCTACGGCATGACCCGTCTCCTCGAGGGGATCGACTTTGCCGCGATCGCCGAGCGCGCCGGCCGCGGCACGGCGCCGTTGTTCGTTGGATACAGTGATTTCACGGCGTTTCATCTCGCCTACCTTGCGCGTGCCGGCGGGATCGGGTTTCAAGGTCCGGGCGCGGCGGATTTCGCCCGTGCGGGGGCAGGGGACGCGGACGCGCAGTTCACGGTCGAACGGTTCTTCGCCACCATCACGCAGGCGCGCACCGCGCTCGAATTCCCGACTCCGGCCGCCGACCTCGACGTGCGCGGGCGTCTCTGGGGCGGGAATCTCACCATGGTGTGCAATCTCCTCGCCACGCCGTATTTTCCGGCGGTGCGCGGCGGCATCCTGTTCCTGGAGGACGTGAACGAGGCGGCCTATCGCATCGAGCGCATGCTGCTGCAGCTGTACCACGCCGGCGTGCTGCAACGCCAGAAGGCGATCCTGCTTGGCGACTTTTCCCCGCTGCCGGAGATGCCCAACGACAACGGCTACGGTCTCGATGGGGCGATCGCGGCGCTGCGCGCGCGGTGCGCGACGCCGATCGTCCTCGGACTGCCGTTCGGCCATGGCGCCCGGCGCGCGACGCTCCCCGTGGGGGGGCGGGCGCGCTGCGTGGTGCGCTCCGGCGTCGCGCGCCTGGAATGCTCGCACTATCCGCATCGGCCATGACCAGCGGCCCGATCACCCGGCTGGGGTTGGCCGACGAATCCCATGAACACCGCCACGGGCGGATCCGGCACAGCATCGCCGGGGCGGTGTTCCAGCAGGCGCCGCAGGCGGCGCTGGTGGGCGTGCTGGGAGGCGCGGCGGTGGTTGCCGTATCGTGGGATACGGGGTATCGGTTTGCGGTGCTCGGATGGCTCGCGGCCCTGTTGCTCGAAACCGCCATGCGCCTGCGCGTGGCGGGCGACTATGCGATCCGCGGTCCGGCGGAGGCGGCCGGGGCGGATCCCGGCATCGCCGCGACCGCGTGGATCCGGCGCTGGCTCGCGAGTGCGGTGACCGCCGCAGCGTTGTGGGGAGTGGCCGGGGCATGTTTCTTCCCGGCCTCGCCGGTGCTGCAACTCGTTCTGGTGGCCGCGATCCTGGGCGTCGTGTTCGGCTCCCTGTCGCAACTTTCTTCCTATGGGCCGGCGCTGCTGGTTTATCTGCCGCTTGCGCTGCTGCCGCTGGCGGCACGGTTGTGGGTGGAGCACGCGCCGGTGTACTCCGCGGCGGCAGCCATCGTCGCGGCGATTCTCGGCGCCACGCTGTACATGGGCCGCAACTACGGGCGAACGGTTGCCGAGTCGGTGAAGGCGGGGATCGACAACGAGATCCTGCTCAACCAGCTGATCTCGGAAAAGCGCATCGCCGAGGACGCGCGGCGCGCGGCGGAGGCGGCAACCCGCTCCAAGACGCGGTTTTTTGCCGCGGCGAGCCACGATCTTCGCCAGCCGCTGCAGGCGATCGGCATCTACTGCTCGCTGTTGCGCAAGCGCGCGCAGGGGCCGATCGTGCCGCTGGTACGCAACCTTTCCGCAGGCGTCGAAACGCTGTCCAATCTGGTCGGGGAGCTGCTCGAGGTCTCTCGCCTCGATGCGGGGGCAATCCAGCCGCGCATCGAGTCCGTTTCCCTGGCGGATGTCTTCACGGTGTTGCAGCGCGAATTCCTGCCGCTGGCGGAGGCCCGGCGTCTGGAATTTCGTGTCCGGCAGACCAATCTATGCGTAACCAGCGACGCGCTGCTGTTGTCGCGGGTTCTGCGCAACCTGCTGGGCAATGCGATCCGCTACACCGCCCATGGCGGCGTCTTGCTCGCGGCGCGGCGCCGCGCGGGCGACATCGTCGATCTCGAGATCTGGGATACCGGCCCCGGTATCCACAAGCAGGATCTGGACCGGATCTTCGATGAGTTCTACCGCGGCGAGAGCGGCAAGGGAGCCGCGGACGGGACCGCGGGCGGATTCGGCCTCGGGCTTTCGATCGTGCGCCGCATCTGCGGCGTCCTCGGACACGCAGTGACGGTGCGCACGCGCCCCGGCTTCGGCACGATGTTCCGGGTGCAGGCGCCGTTTTCGGCCCTGCTGTCGCCGCCGCGTAACGGCCCGGAGCAGCTTCCCGAGAGTTCCATCCAACCCATCGCAGGGGTATGCATCCTGCTGTTCGAGGACAATGAGGGCATCCTCAACAGTCTGGCGCGGCTGCTGCGATCGTGGGGGGCGGATGTCATTTCCGCGACGGCCTTTACCGGTGCGGTGGTCAAGCGCCTGGGCCGCGATTGCCGGGTGGATCTGATCATCGCCGATCAGAATCTGGGTGGACCGGTCGACGGCGCGGAAGCGGCGTTCCGGGTGCGGGAGCTGGTGGGCGTGCCCCTGCCGGTGATTTTGCTCACGGCGATGAGTCCCATGGATGTGCTTGCCGAATTCCACTACCAGATGCGGCGGCGCCTGGAAAGCAACCCGCAGGCGGCGGCCGCGATCGCGCGCAGCCGGGTGGAGGAGCCGATCGTGCTCACCAAGCCGGCAAACGCCGCATTGCTCAACGCCCGCATCCTGACTGCATTGGGAATCCGGCCGATGGACCCCGAGATGCTGGCGCGAGGCCCGGATGTGGTCGAAGGGTGGGAGGAACGGATCCTCTGACCCCGGCGGGCCGGCGGGGAGGGCCGGGTTCGGTCGTACCGGATGGGTGGAGCGCGGACGGGCGGCGGCACCGGTACAATTTCCGGTTTTCCGCCCCGCATCCGGAAGGCGTTCCCGGCCGACATGATCTCGATTACCCTCCCTGACGGTTCCATCCGCCGCTTTGACGCTCCGCCCACCGTCGCCGACGTCGCCGCAGCGATCGGCCCCGGCCTCGCCAAGGCCGCGCTGGCCGGCAAGGTCGACGGTCGGTTGGTCGATACGTCGCACCGCATCGAGCAGGACGCACCGCTGGCGATCGTCACCGACCGTGATCCGGAGGGACTGGAGATCCTGCGCCACTCCACCGCGCACCTGCTGGCGTACGCGGTCAAGGATCTCTTTCCCGATGCCCAGATCACCATCGGTCCGGTAATCGAAAACGGCTTCTACTACGACTTCGCCTACAAGCGGCCCTTCACGCCCGAGGATCTCGGCGCGCTGGAGCGGCGGATGGCGGAACTGGCAGCCCGTGACGAACTGGTGCGCCGCGAGGTGTGGGAGCGCCGGCGGGCGATCGATTTCTTCCGCGCCAAGGGCGAACGCTACAAGGCCGAGATCATCGAGGGAATTCCTGCGGGCGAGCCGATCTCGGTCTATTGGGACGGCGACGGCTTCGTCGACCTGTGCGTGGGCCCGCATGTGCCCTCCACCGGGCGGCTGCGCGTCTTCAAGCTGACGAAAGTTGCCGGCGCGTATTGGCGCGGCGACAGCCGCAACGAGATGCTGCAGCGGATCTACGGCACCGCCTGGGCGAAGAAAGACGAGCAGGACGCCTACCTGCGCATGATCGAGGAGGCGGAAAAGCGCGACCACCGGCGGCTCGGACGCGAGCTCGATCTATTCCATCAGCAGGACGAAGCGCCGGGCCTGATCTTCTGGCACCCGAAGGGCTGGGCGGTCTGGCAGCAGGTCGAGCAGTACATGCGCCGGGTGTATCAGGACAACGGCTACCAGGAGGTCAAGGCGCCGCAGATCCTCGACCGCAGTCTGTGGGAAAAGACCGGACACTGGGACAACTTCCGCGACAACATGTTCACCACGGAGTCCGAGAACCGGCACTACGCGATCAAGCCGATGAACTGTCCCGGACACATCCAGATCTACAAGTCGGATCTGCGTTCGTATCGGGATCTGCCGTTGCGCTACGGCGAGTTCGGCCAATGCCACCGCAACGAGCCCTCGGGTGCGCTGCACGGCATCATGCGGGTGCGCGGCTTCACGCAGGACGATGGGCACATCTTCTGCACCGAGGAGCAGATCCTCGATGAATGCGTCGCCTATACCGCGCTGCTGCAGAAGGTTTACCGGGATTTCGGCTTCACCGACATCGCCTACAAGATCGCCACCCGGCCCGCGGCCCGCATCGGCTCCGACGAGTCGTGGGACCGGGCGGAAGCAGCACTGCAGGAGTCCCTGCGGCGCTCCGGCTGCGCCTTCGTCGTGGCGCCGGGGGAAGGGGCCTTCTACGGTCCGAAGATCGAGTATCACCTCAAGGATTCGATCGGACGCTCCTGGCAGTGCGGGACGATCCAGGTCGATTTCGCGATGCCGGGGCGTCTGGGGGCGGAATACGTTGCCGAGGACAACACCCGCAAGGTCCCGGTGATGCTCCACCGGGCGATCGTGGGCTCCCTGGAGCGGTTCATCGGCATCCTGATCGAGCATTACGCCGGCGCGCTGCCGCCGTGGCTGGCGCCGCAGCAGTTCGCCGTGGCCAGCATTTCGGAATCTTTCGGGGAGTACGCCCGGTCCGTTTGTGCCGACTTGAAAAAACAAGGCGTTAGGGGATTTGCGGATTTGCGCAACGAGAAGATCGCTT
>JAJYBQ010000191.1 GCA_021778935.1 Pseudomonadota bacterium
GGGCCCTCTTCCCTACCGCGGCCTGCGCAGAGCGCGCGATAGAGCAGATCCCGCGGCAGCCCGCTCGCTGCGGCGGCCACCGCGGCAGCGCGCGAGGCCGGCAGGGCGCCGGCCAGCGCCTGCAGCCAGCGCATCGTTCCGGCATCGACTTCCTCCTGAGGCCGCGGCGCGGCACGCGCGACCGCATCGATCACCAGCACGTATTCCCCCCGCGGCGCGGCACGCGCGACCTCGGCGGGCAGATTCCCGGCCGTCGTCCGGACGATCGTTTCGAATTTCTTGGTCAGTTCGCGGGCCAGCACGATGCCGCGCTCCGGATCCAGCGCAGCGGCCAATTCCTCCGCGGTCTGCACCACGCGGTGCGGCGCCTCGAACAACACCGCCGCGCCAGAATCCGCCGCCAAGTCCGCCCACTTCCGCTTGCGCGCCTGGGTGGCTGCAGGCGGGAATCCGATGAACCGGACATCACCGGGGTGCACGCCCGCCACCGACAGCACGGCCGTCATGCTGCTCGGCCCCGGAATCGGGACCACCCGGAACCCGGCATCCGCCGCCGCCCGCACCACCAAGGCTCCGGGATCGGAAATTGCCGGGGTGCCGGCATCGCTGACCAAGGCGACGCGCTCGCCTTGCGCGAGGCGCGCCAGCACCCGCTTCGCAGCCTCCGCCTCGTTATGGCGATGCGCCGCCAGCAGCGGGCGTCCGATTCCGTACCGCGCGAGCAGGGGCGCCGTCGTGCGCGTGTCTTCGGCGGCGATGCAATCGGCGTTTCGTAATACCCACAATGCGCGAAGCGTCACATCGGCGGCATTCCCCAAAGGGGTCGCGACTACATACAATCCCGGCGGGAATTCCTGGTCGGCAACCCCCGAGCACCCCCATAACGTATCCTCCATCCCGGCGCACGGACCGCCGGCGGGCATATCTCCCATGCATGCTCCCTTTCGGTTCGGCCGCAGCCTTCTCCAGCGACGCGGAGCGCAAGGAGAAGACCTCGCCTGCGCGCACCTGGTACGGCACGGCCTGCGCATCATTGCACGCAATGTGCGTTTTCGGAGCGGGGAGATCGACATCGTTGCCGGCGACGGAGACGCGCTGATCTTCGTGGAGGTCCGATTGCGTAGCCGAACGGGCGATGCCGCCGCGAGCATCGATCGGGCAAAGCGGGGCAAAATACGGCGCGCGGCGCGCTTGTACCTGTGCATGCGCTTCGGCGACCGGTGGCCCGCGTGCCGGTACGACACGGTGACCGTGGAGCACGGCACGGTTTCGTGGACCCGCTCCGCGTTTGATGACGAAGAATATTTCTGAAGCGAGGTTTCGTGATGCGTTTTCGCTCAATTTTCCTGCCATTGGCGCTGATTGCCGCCCTTACGAGCACCGGGGGCTGCGTCGTCGCCATCGGCGGCGCAGCGCTGGGAAGCGCAATGGTACTCAGCGATCGGCGATCCACCGGCATCCAGGTGGAAGACGCGGAAATCGAGCACCGGGTCAACGATGTGATCACCCAACGCTTCGGCACCGCCACCCACGTCGATGTCACCTCCTACAACCAGCGCGTGCTGCTCACCGGCAACGCCCTGTCCGCGGCGGATCGGGCGGAAATCGAACGCCTGGCCGCAGGTTGCCGCGGCGTCCGGCAAGTCATCAACGAAGTCCGTGTGGGAACCTATGGCGGTGCGCGAAGCTTCTTCGCCGACACCGAACTCGCCGGCAAAGTCCGCTCGGCGCTGCTGGAGCAGAAGACGCTTCCGGGCGGCGTGATCCAGATCGTATGCAGCGACGGGACGGTCTATCTGATGGGACTCGTCGGCGCGCAGGAAGCGCAGACCGCGGAATCCACCGTCCAGCAGGTTTCGGGCGTCCAGCGGGTCGTCGCCCTGTTCGAACTGCTCACGGACGCACAGCTGGCGCAATACCGGCGGGGAACCGCGCAAAACCCGAGCGCGGGGCCGGCAGCAGTAGGCTCCGGCCAATAGACGAACGGGGCGGAAATCCGCCCCGTCTGATCACTCGACCCGCCGCGAGGCGGGTGGCGAATCCGTAGTGCGCCGGAATTACCTGGCCTTGTAGTTCGAGGGCGAACGCATGGAAGCGTAATCGCCGAACAGGCACAGCGGCGGAATGACAAAGACGAGGATTACCGCCCACAGCGGGACTTGTCCAATCATTTTGTTGCTCCTTGACGTAGTGATGGCTTTATGGCTGGCACAACGCGATTGATAATCGAAATCAATGCACACATAAAGAATCGCGTAGTAGCAAGCATTTCGCAATAGGTTTTTTAAAACAAAACCCATTTCGTTGCCATTTTGCAACAAAATGGGAATCAATACGCCATTCGACGACGTCGACCGGGCAGTTTTCCCGCCCATTTCCCTCAGGATGGCAAGTACCGCCCCAGCGTCACAATCGCGATCGTCAGGAATCCGAGAATCGTATTGATCCCCACCCAGCGCCGGATTCGCCCCAACGCCACGCCGCCCGCCTTCCAGTCGGATTCGGCAACCGCCTTGCGCAACCCACGGTATGGACCGAAAAACACATACAGGTAAATGGCCATCATGACGGTACCGGCGCGCAACATCCAGGACCAGCGCGACGGCGCGTTATCCACCCCGACCGGGGTGAGAATGCTCATCCCGCTGACGGGGATCAGCACGATTGCCCCCCACACCCACGGAAAAAAACGCCCGAACACGTCGCGCCACAGTCGCAGACGCTGCGGAGGCTCCAGCAGCTGCGCCGCCACGGGGCGCAAGCACATGTAGGCGAAAAACATCCCACCGACCCAGATGACGACAGAGGCGATGTGGAGCAACAGGAATAGCGGATAAAGACTGGCCATGCGTCGATTCTACCGGCGGCCAAGGCGCGGCGGACCATGGCGCCGGACCCGGCGAACGCGCACACCGGCGGCCGGCGCGCCCTCAGTAGCGCGCATCATCCGGATGCTTGCGATTCGGCCAGTCGTGGATCTTGCCGGCGAAATCCGGGCGCGGCATGTGCGTGAAATATTGCGCCACATCCACCGCCTCCTGGTCGGTCAAGCCGCCCCGGCCCAGCGGAAAGTCGAGCGTATTTCCGACCGGCATGTTGACCCGGACGAAACCCGCCGCCTTGTACGTGCGGGCCATCCCGGCACCGATGTTGAAGCTGTGTTCCCCCCACAGCGGCGGGAACACATAGCTACCATCGGCACGCTTCATGCCCTCACCATCGTCGCCATGGCATGCCGCGCACTGTTCGTGGTAGACGTGTTTGCCGTTGACCGCGTCCGGAATGAATGTATGGGAGATCTTGGTCGTGCCGCGGCCCCGGATCGGCCTGCCGCGCACGACATTCCCCTTCATCCAATCGACAAAGGCAACCATCGCATTCATTTCCCGCGAGTCACGGTCCAATGGCACGCCGTTCATTGATCGCAGCATGCAACCGTTGAGGCGGGCCTTCAAGTCGATGACCTTGCCCGCCCGCGGAGAATAGGCCGGAAATATCGCTGCAAGCCCGACGAGGGGAGACGCATGGGCTGCCGTGCCGTCGTCCAGATGACAGCTCGCGCAGGTGAGCACGTTGCCGACGTTATGCGGCAGCAGGTTCTTGGTGTCGAGCATCAGGCGCATGCCGTAGATCAACTCCGCGGAGTCCGGCCGGCCCAGCATTGCCGCAAACCGCGGCATGACGAACTCCGGCGGCTTCACGGCAGCCAGGTCGATCGACCCCCGCAACTTGCCCACATCGTCGTCGGTGACCGGGGGCGCGTGATTGCCCCAGCTCGTGCGCACGAAATTGACGATCTGCGCCAGTTCCGCATCAGACAGCGCGGCAAAGGAGGGCATCGCGAACTGCCGCGGAAACCGCTGGGTCTGCGCCGACTTCCAGCCGCTCAACATTACATGGATGACCGAAGCCGGATCCGGTGACAGCACGGAGGAGTTGGCGGCGAGCGGCGGGAAAACGTTGCCGGCACCGTTGCCATCCAGCTGGTGGCACACGGAGCAGAATTGCACGTAGCCAAGGCCGCCTGCCGTTCCGTACAGACGACGCTCCGCCTGGATGGGCGACGGCGGCACCGGGAGAGCCGCGGGCGCGGAAGAAAGCGAGGCGAGATAGCCCGCCACCGCGCTCAGATCGGCATCGGTGAAATGCTGCGAACTGTGATGCACGACTTCGGTCATCGGTCCGTAGGCCACCGTATGCGGGTTGCGCCCCGTCCGGAGGAAGCGTGCGATGTCCTGCGGCGTTCCCAGGTCGCGCAGGCTGGGCGCGTACCACGCGTCGATCGACGCGCCGCTGAGATAGTCGCCGCCGGCAGCACCGCCCTGGTCCATCGCCTTTTCCTGAAACCCGACGCCGCGCGGCGTGTGGCAGGTTCCACAATGTCCAAGGCCCTGCACGATGTACGCGCCGCGATTCCATTCCGCGGACTTGCCCGGGTCATCCCGGTAGGGGCTCGTGTCAAGGAATGCCATGTTCCAGAACTTCATGCCGATGCGCATGCTGAACGGCCACTCGATGTGATTGGGCTCGTTGCGCCGATGCACCGGCGTCACGCCGTGTTGGAAATAGGCATACAGCGCGCGCATGTCAGCCGGGGTCGTCTTGGCGAACGAGGGGTACGGCATCGCCGGATAGAGGTTGTCGCCGTCGTCATCGACGCCTTTCCGCACCGCCCGATCGAACTGCGCAAAGGTGTCGCTGCCGATCCCGGTTTCCTTGTCCGGGGTGATGTTGGTGGAATACAGCACGCCGAACGGCGTGTGCATCGCCAACCCGCC
>JAJYBQ010000192.1 GCA_021778935.1 Pseudomonadota bacterium
TCGACAGGATGATGCCGTCGGCCCGCAGGTTGTACATGTTTACGCCGTTCACGCGCACCGTGAACGCGATCATGCCGCTCGCCGCGCCGTGCGACACGACGACGTCGTTGAGTGCGTGGGCGTGCAGCACGACGTCTCCCGCATGAACGACCTCGCCGGCGAGCATGGCGCGCTGGTCGGATTCAACGTTTCCGGCGAGCATGGGGCCGAGGACATCGGGGATCCGGTCGAGGGCGATGTCGGTGATGAATCCGAGCCGGCCGAAGTTGATCCCGATCAGAGGTACGCCATAGGCCGCGAGATCGCGCGCGATACCGAGCATGGTGCCGTCGCCTCCGAGGACGATCGCCAGGTCGGCCTGGGCGCCGATCGAGGCCAGACTGTGCGCTTGCCGCGCCCCGGCGGTATCTCCCAGGGCTTCGTGCGCATCGGTGTGCAGCATCACCGCCGACCCGGCATTTTCGACGATTTCGACGATTCGGGCCAATGCCGCGATCAGCGACGGCCGATTGGCGTCACCGCGGGATTTCGCAAAAAGTGCGGCGGTTGGGAACGGAGCATTCATCGTGGCGCCGATTATGCAAGAATTGGTCGTCGATTCCGGACCTCACCGCGGTTTCCGCGGGATCCGGGGTTCATTTCCGGTAGCCATGCTCGATCAGCGCGCTCGTCTTCTGCTCAAGACCCTGGTGGAACGGTACATCGCCGAGGGCCAGCCCGTGGGGTCGCGCGCGCTGTCGAAGATTTCGGGGCTGGAGTTGTCCCCGGCCACGATCCGCAACGTGATGGCCGACCTGGAGGAAATGGGGTACGTGGCGAGTCCGCACACCTCCGCGGGGCGAGTGCCGACGCCGCGCGGCTACCGGTTGTTCGTCGACACCTTGCTCACGGTCCAGCCACTGGAGAGCGCCGCCCAGGAGATCCTGCAGGACCGGATGCAGGTGGCCGAGCCGCAACGGGCGATCCAGACGGCGGCGCAACTGCTCTCGAACCTGTCGCACTTTGCCGGCATCGTCCTGGCGCCCCGCCGCGCGATGGCGTTTCGCCAAGTGGAGTTCCTGCGCCTGTCGGAACGGCGGATCCTGATGATCGTGGTCGCGCCCGACGGCGACGTCCAGAATCGCATCCTGCTGACGCGGCACCCGTATAGCCAGGGCGAGTTGATCGAGGCGGCCAACGCGCTCAACCAGCATTTCGGCGGAATGAGCTTCGACCAGGCGCGTGCCCGGTTGCAGGGTGATCTGTTGCAGTTGCGCGGAGAAATCCTGGCTTTGATGAACGCCGCGGTCGAGGTCGGTGCCGACGCGGAAGAAGAGGCGGAGCCGGTGGTCATCTCCGGGGAGCGCAAGCTGCTGGAGGTGGAAGACCTCGCCGGGAACATGGGAAAGTTGCGTGCCCTGTTCGATCTTTTCGAACACAAGACGCGTTTGGCCGGCCTGCTCGACGAGTCGACCCGGTCGCAAGGCGTGAAGATCTATATCGGCGGCGAATCCGCACTGGTTCCGCTCGATGAGATGAGCCTGGTGACGGCACCTTACGAGGCCAACGGCAAGGTCGTGGGAACCCTGGGGGTCATCGGACCGACCCGGATGGCATACGAACGCGTGATCCCGATCGTCGATATCACGGCAAAATTGTTGTCCGGCGTGCTGTCTCGGGAGTGATGGGTTGCCCGGACTCGCGCCAGAACGAGGAGAAACTGACCTGAAGCCCGATTCCCCCACCGAAGTTGCGGCCCGCACGGCGGTGCTTCTGGTCAATCTCGGCACGCCGGAGGCTCCTACGCCGGCGGCGGTGCGCACCTACCTGAAGGAATTTCTGCTCGATCGCCGGGTAGTCGAGATACCGCGGATTCTCTGGCGTCCCGTGCTGCAAGGAGTCATCCTGCCCCGGCGCGGACGCGATTCCGCGGCGCGTTATGCCGGCATCTGGACGTCGGAGGGGTCGCCCCTGCTGGTCTACTCGCGTCGGCAGCAGCACCAACTCTCGTTGGAGCTGGCGAGCCGGGGGCTGTCGGTCGATGTCGAGCTCGCCATGCGGTATGGCGAGCCATCCCTGGCGGCGGCATTCGACCGCATGCGTCATGCCGGGGTCGGCCGCATCCTCGTCCTGCCGATGTATCCGCAGTACTCCGCAACGTCCACGGCATCCGTGCTCGACGGGGTGATGCACCGGATGCTCGGCTTGCGCGACGTGCCCGAGCTGCGCTGGGTACGGGATTTCCATGATGATCCGGGCTATGTCGATGCCTTGGCACAGTCGGTCCTGGCGGATTGGGATGTCCGCGGGCGCCCCGACCGCCTCCTGCTCAGCTTCCACGGATTGCCACGCCGCAATATCACCCTGGGCGACCCCTACCAGGAGCAGTGTTTGCGCACGGCCCAATGCCTGGCCGAAGTTCTGCAGTTGCCTGCGGAAATGTGGGCGGTGAGCTTCCAGTCGCGGTTCGGTCGCGCCCGCTGGATCGAACCCTATACGGTCGACACCTTGCATGCGTGGGGGCGCGCCGGGGTGGGGCGAGTCGACGTGCTATGCCCCGGATTCGTCGCCGACTGCCTCGAGACCCTCGAGGAGATCGCGATTGAGGCGCGCAAGGAGTTTCTCACGGCGGGCGGCCGGGAATTCCGCGCGATTCCCTGCCTCAACGCCTCGCCGCAATTCATCTCGGCGCTGGCGGACCTGGTGCAGCGCCACGTCCAGGGCTGGCCGGGAGGCTCCCCGGCGTCGGCCGCCTCCTGAATCTTCCGCCGCCGGGGGCGGGTCGGCAGTTCGCGAAGATGCGCTGCGGCGGGTGGCCGTGACCCCGCGACCCCTTGAAATCCTGCCGACCACCCCCAGATCGGGGGTCTGGGCCGCGCGATCGCGTGGGCGCCATCCGTGAACCAACGAGCTGATGGGGGGCTGCATGACCGGCACCGAACGTCCGGAAAACGAAAAGAACGACCAGGCTGGTGCGCCGGCCGAATCACTGGAAATCGGCGCGAGCGCCGATCCGATGATGGATCTGAATGCCGCGCTGGCGGCAGCCCAGGCGCAGGCCGAAGAAAATCAGGAGTTGTATCTGCGTGCGCGCGCGGAGGCGGAAAACGTGCGGCGGCGCGCCCAGGAGGATATTGCGAAGGCGCACAAGTTTGCAGTCGAATCGTTTGCGGAGGCGCTGGTGCCCGTCTTCGACAGCCTGGAAAAGGCTTCGCAGGACGAGTCCGGAAGCGCAGCGACGCTGCGCGAGGGAGTGGATCTCACCCTGCGGCAGCTGCGTGCCGCGTTCGAGCGTGGACGCCTCACGGAAATCAATCCGCTCGGCGAAAAGTTTGACCCCCACCGCCATCAGGCGATCTCCGCGGTTCCGACCCAGGGTGACCCACCGCCCAACCATGTGGTGGCGGTGTTGCAGAAAGGCTGGATGATTGCCGATCGGGTGTTACGGCCGGCCCTGGTGACCGTGGCGCAGGGGTCTTGAAACCCGGCGGATCGACCGCACGTTCGGATCAGTCCGGGGCCTGATGGCTCCATCGAGATTCCGGGCTTCCGGAAATCGACGCAATCGCGCCGCACGCGGCGCAGCAAGAAGGGAAAAAGGAAATGGGCAAGATCATCGGTATCGACCTCGGCACGACCAACTCCTGTGTCGCGGTCATGGAGGGCGGGCAGATCAAGGTCATCGAGAATGCCGAGGGTGCGCGCACGACGCCTTCGATCGTCGCGTACATGGAGGACGGAGAAGTCCTCGTAGGAGCTCCGGCCAAGCGCCAGGCGGTGACCAATCCGCGCAATACCCTGTACGCGGTGAAGCGCCTGATCGGTCGCCGCTTCGAGGAAAAGGAAGTGCAGAAGGACATCAGCCTGATGCCCTACAGGATCGTCAGGGCGGACAACGGCGATGCGTGGGTGGATGTGCGCGACAACAAGATCGCGCCGCCCCAGGTTTCCGCCGAAGTGCTGCGGAAAATGAAGAAGACCGCCGAGGACTACCTTGGTGAGCCGGTGACCGAGGCCGTCATCACGGTGCCGGCGTATTTCAACGATTCGCAGCGGCAGGCCACCAAGGACGCCGGCCGGATCGCGGGCCTCGACGTCAAGCGGATCATCAACGAGCCCACCGCGGCGGCGCTCGCGTTCGGCCTGGACAAGAAGGAAGACCGGGGCGATCGGAAGATTGCGGTCTATGACCTCGGCGGCGGCACCTTCGACATCTCGATCATCGAGATCGCCGACGTTGACGGCGAAAAGCAGTTCGAAGTGCTCTCGACCAACGGCGACACCTTCCTGGGTGGCGAGGACTTCGATCAGCGCATCATCGATTACATCATCGGCGAGTTCAAGAAGGAGCAGGGCGTCGATCTCGCCAAGGATGTGCTTGCGCTGCAGCGGCTGAAGGAAGCGGCGGAGAAGGCCAAGATCGAACTGTCGTCGAGTCAGCAGACGGAGGTCAATCTTCCCTACATCACGGCTGACCAGAGCGGACCGAAGCATCTGAATCTGAAGATCACCCGCGCCAAGCTCGAGGCGCTGGTCGAGGATCTGATCGAAAAGACGATCGAGCCCTGCCGCCTTGCGATCAAGGATGCAGGGGTCTCGGCGTCGAGCATTGATGACGTGATCCTGGTCGGCGGCATGACCCGCATGCCCAAAGTCCAGGAGAAGGTCCGCGAGTTCTTCGGGCGCGAACCCCGCAAGGACGTCAACCCGGACGAGGCTGTCGCGGTCGGTGCGGCAATCCAGGGTTCGGTGCTGTCCGGCGAGCGCAAGGACGTGCTGCTGCTCGACGTCAC
>JAJYBQ010000193.1 GCA_021778935.1 Pseudomonadota bacterium
TGATCTGCGCCGATGTCGACAGATCCAGCACCACCTGCGAAACCTGCGGATCGCCCCGACCGGCGCCGACACCGCCGACGCGGTCGGAGTCGTTCTGGTTGCGGGCCAGCTCGGCCGCCGCCGCGCTGCTGGCGCCGCGCTCGGATAAGGCGAACACCGAGGATCCCCGCGCGTCCGGGTGAATCCAGGCATCGGCATGGATGGAGACGAACAGGTCGGCCCGCGCGCGCCGCGCCTTGTAGACCCGCATCCCCAGCGGCACGAAGTAGTCGGATTCGCGCGTCATCAGCACGCGATAGCCCGTCCGGGATCCGATCAGGCTGGTGAGCTGGTGCGCCACCGAGAGCACCACGGTTTTCTCATAATGACCGTGCCGCCCGACTGCGCCGGGATCTTCGCCGCCGTGGCCGGGATCCACCGCGATGACGAGCGGCCGCCGCGCGCGCGGGCTCCGATGACGCAGCGACGGGGCTGCGTCGGCCGTCTCCCGCGGCGGCTGCGCGACGGTATCGATCACCGGACGATCGGCCACGGGCGCGGCCCGGCTCGGCGCCGACCCGGAATCCGACACCGGTTCGGTCGACGGAGCCGGGGCCTCGCCGCGCGCGCGCAGCAGCGGCAACAGCGGATCGCCGGCGTTGACCGGATAGAGATCCAGGACCAGCCGGTTGCGGTAAGGTCCGGCGGGCGCCAGCGAAAACACCTGCGGATCGACCGGCGCCTTGAGTTCGACGACGAGCCGGACGACGCCCGGACGGTACTGGCCCACCCGCATGCGGGCAATGAACGGATCGTGCGGATCGACGCGGCGGATCTGTTCGGCGAACCGGTGCGTGAAGTCGACGCCCTGGATATCCACGACCAGCCGTTGCGGCGATCGGTCCTGCAGCAGGAAGTAGTGAAAACGCAAGGGCGTGTCGTGCTCGATCGCAACCCGGGTGTATTCGGCCGACGGCCAGACGCGCACTGCCAGCAGCGACGCACCCCGCGCCAGGTGCGGCGTCAGCGCGAGCACCACGGTGCCGGCAGCGCCTTGCAACAGGCGCCGGCGCGCCGAAGAATGCGGGGCGATCGGCCCGTTCGCCGGCACTACAGCTTCGGGGCAAGGATCTCGGTCAATCGATGTTGGCATGTTTCCCCCATCGGCGTATCGGCGCGGATCACCGCGCGGCGCCCGGAATCGAGCAATTCCAGGCCAATTTCCCAATCCAGCCGGGGCAGAAAAGCCCCTGCACGTTCGGGCCACTCGACCAGACATACGCTGCGGGGACCGAACCATTCCGAAAACCCCCCATCCGCAAATTCCCGGGGCGTTTTTAGACGATAAAAATCAAAGTGATGGAAGTGTAATCTCGAAACATCGTAAAGTTCAAGCAGGGAAAACGTCGGACTCTTCACCGAGCCGGTCACGCCGGCCCGCCGCAGCAGCGCACGCACGAGCGTGGTCTTGCCCGCGCCCAGATCCCCGCGCAAGCCGATTCCGACTCCCGAACGCGCGATCTCGTCTTCCAGCCCGAGCAAGGTGTCAGCCAAGGCGCCGCCCAGCGCAACCGTTTCCGCTTCGTCGCGCAATCCACGAATCAGGGGGGACAATCGCATACTCCATGAATCATGCCGCCGAGGATACCGAGTTCGCCGCCCCGCCAATCGGGGAACAAGCGCCCGAACCCTGGACCGCTCTTGCCGATCGCATCCGCCGCTGGGGAGTGGATCTCGGATTCGGCGCCGTCGGATTCGCCGACCTGGACGTATCGGAGGCGGCGCAACGCTATGCCGCCTGGATCGGCGCGGGCATGCACGGCGAGATGGCCTACCTCGCGCGTCATGCCGGCCTGCGCGCCGCGCCGGGGCAGCTGCAACCGGGCGCCCTGCGCGTGATCAGCGCGCGCATGGACTACCTGCCGCGAGACACCGCGCCGGACTGGCGCGCGCGCGAGGCCGCGCAGGGTGCGCGCGACGGCAGTGCGGCGGTTTCGGTCTACGCCCGCGGGCGCGACTATCACAAGGTGCTGCGCGCGCGCCTCGGCGAGCTGGCCAAGCGGATATCCCGGGAGATCGGCCGCGACGCGTATCGACCATACTGCGACAGCGCCCCGCTGCTCGAAGTCGAGTACGCGCGCAAGGCCGGCATCGGTTGGCGCGGGAAGCACACGCTGCTGCTGACCCGCGATGCCGGATCGATGTTTTTCCTTGGCGAAATCCTGACCGACCTGCCCCTGCCCGTCGACGCCCCGCAGCGTTCCCACTGCGGCCGCTGCGTGCGCTGCATTACCGCCTGCCCGACCGGCGCAATCCTCGGCCCCTACCGTCTCGATGCCCGGCGCTGCATTTCCTACCTGACGATCGAACACCCGGGCGCCATCCCCGAGGACCTGCGCCCCGCGATCGGCAATCGCATCTACGGCTGCGACGACTGCCAGCTCGTCTGTCCCTGGAACCGCCACGCGCGTCCGGCTCGGCTGCCGGACTTCGACGTCCGCAACGGCCTGGACTCGGCCCACCTGGCGGACCTGTTTTCCTGGACGGCCGCCGCGTTCCGGGATCGGCTCGCCGGCAGCCCGATTCTGCGGATCGGTCATGAGCGGTGGCTGCGCAATCTGGCGGTAGGCCTGGGCAACGCCCGGACCAGCCCGACGGTCGTCACCGCCTTGCGTTCGCGGGCCGATCACGAATCGGCGCTGGTGCGGGACCACGTGGGCTGGGCGCTCCGGCGGCACGATGTCGGGGTATAATCTCCGGCTGCGCTGTTGTAGCTCAGTTGGTAGAGCAGCTGATTCGTAATCAGCAGGTCGGAGGTTCGACTCCTCTCAACAGCACCATACTTCTCAGCAAATCAAGTAGTTGCAATGCATTTGACGCAAATCTGACGCAGCGAAAAAACCGGCGAACCAGCCGGTTTTTGGCTTTGTGCAAACCACGGTTGAAACTTCCGCAGGGACGCTCGCTTGCCGGAATGCCTGTATCGTGCAAAATATGGTTGACAGCGGGCATCGTTCTGCTAGGCTGTTTCGTGCAATTTATGGTTGGAGCACGACATGGCAGGAAACGGAACGACATCGACCCTTGCAGACTTCATCTGGAAGAACGCCGAAGACCTCTGGGGTGACTTCAAGCACACGGACTTCGGCAAGGTCATCCTTCCGTTCACGCTGCTGCGCCGCCTGGAGTGCGTGCTGGAGCCGACGCGCGAGTCGGTGCGTCGGACCTACCTGGCGCACAAGGAAAGTGAACTCGACGTTGATCTGATCCTGCGGCAGATTGCGGGCTTTCCCTTCTACAACACCTCCGAGTATTCGCTGGCGACACTGGGCGGCACGAAGACGCGCCAGAACCTCCAGGACTACATCGCGCACTTCTCCGAGAACGCGCGGGTCATCTTCGAGCAGTTCGACTTCAGCAACACGATCAACCGCCTCGACAAGGCGGGCCTGCTGTTCAAGATTTGCAAGAACTTCGCCGAGATCGATCTGCATCCGTCGGCAGTCCCTGATCGTGCGATGAGCAACGTCTACGAGCACCTGATCCGTCGCTTCGGCGCCGAGGTCAACGAAGGTGCCGAAGACTTCATGACGCCGCGCGACGTGGTGCATCTGGCGACCGCCTTGGTCCTGGACCCGGACGACCAGTTGTTCGAGGCCAATCCGGGCCTGATTCGCACGCTGTACGACCCGACATGCGGCACGGGTGGCTTCCTTTCGGACGCCATGAACCATGTCGCGGAGTACAGCAACCGCTCCAAGGCACCACCGATCCTCGTGCCCTACGGCCAGGAACTGGAGCCCGAGACGCACGCGGTCGCGGTGACCGGCATGCTCCTGCGCACGCTGGAAAGCGATCCGGGGCGCGACCTGTCCAAGAACATCGCAGGCCCCTTCAGCACGCTGTCGCGCGATGCATTCGCCGGGCAGCGCTTCCACTACTGCCTCTCCAATCCTCCGTTCGGCAAGAAGTGGGAGAAGGACCAAGCCGAAGTGGAGGCCGAGCACAAACGCGGCGATGCGGGGCGCTTCGGCCCAGGTCTGCCGCGCATCAACGACGGCTCCATGCTGTTTCTGATGCACCTGGCGAACAAGCTGGAGCGCCCCGAGAAGGGCGGCGGCCGCGCCGCCATCGTTCTGTCGGGCTCGCCGCTGTTCAACGGCGGTGCCGGTTCGGGTGAGTCGGAGATCCGCCGCTGGCTGCTGGAAAACGATCTCGTGGAGGCCATCGTGGCGCTGCCCACGGAAATCTTCTTCCGCACCGGCATTGCCACCTACCTCTGGATCTTGTCGAACAAGAAGCCCGAGCACCGCCAAGGCAAGGTGCAGTTGATCGATGCCTCGTCGTACTGGACTTCGATCAAGAATGAGGGCAACAAGCGCCGCATCATCAGCGACGCGCAGCGCCACGAGATCGTCCAACTCTACGCGGACGCCGAGGATACCGCGCACAGCCGCATGGTGGACTATCGCACCTTTGGCTATCGCCGCATCCGCGTCCTGCGCCCGCTGCGCATGCGCCTGCGCTTTGATGAAAGCGGCCTGCGTCGCCTTCGCGACGACAAGCAATGGGCCAAGCTCTCGCCCGATCAGCAAATCGCCTGGGAGGAAGCACTGTCGCGCGTCATGGGCGAAACGAAGCCATACGCCTGGCCGGAACTGTATGCGGACGAGATCGGCCGGGCCGATCCGCGCATCGGGCGAGTGGGCAAGATGTTCGTCAAGGCGCTG